>CAJBAP010000416.1 GCA_903950295.1 uncultured Rhodocyclaceae bacterium | reverse complement strand
TCCCCCGATTTTCTCGGCCATGATCAGCGTGGCGATGGTCATGGCGGCGAGCGGGAAGGAATAGGCCCAGGTCGAGAGGAAGAAGCGCAGGCGGAAGAAGCGCAGCGCGTTGCTGGCCAGGAGCAGCGTGAGGAAGAGCGCGACGTAATAGAGGATGCGCGCGAAGGCGTCAATCTCGCCACCGTTGAGCTTTACCCAGGCGATGAAGCCGACGGCCGGCGGGGCGATGAGGATGAACAGGGTCGGCGTGAGGCGCTCGGGCAGCGGCTCGTGGAAGAACAGGCGATTCATCACGATGGTCATCAGCACCAACCAAAAGACGAGGCCGATGCTGAAGAAAAACCATGAAATTTCCGCCGGAGCGAAGCCGACGCCGGCAACCGGCACGATGATGTTGCCGACCACCGGGATGAACCAGGCCGGGTTGGCGTGCTTGATGTCGTAGCGGGTATGGTGAATCCAGCTGCTCATCACCGTGAGCGTAAAGCCGAGGTGGAGCGCGGCGCCCAATGACCAGAAGGCAAAGGCAAGGCCGGGCAGGGTCTCGGTGAAGGCTACTGCCAGCAGGAGCAATGAAATCGAGATGGCGGGAAAGAAGTTGAGGCGGATCGGGTGGGCGAATTCATGTTTCACCGCCTCCCAGTGCTTGACCAGCTTGGCGAGATAGGTGAGTGCCAGCAGGCCGAACAGACCCAGCGCCCACCATTGCAGGGCAAGGCCGATTTCGGCTGGCAGGCCGAGCACGTGATGGGCTTTTTTCCAGGCGATGGCGAGCCCAGCCGTGCCCATCACGGTGGCAAAGAACGAGATGGGAAAGTGTTCGAGGCGTTGCGGGCGGGTGGGGGGGGTATATGAGCTCATGCTTATATTATGGGATTGCATGTTGGCATTATCAACTGACAAATGTGGCAGAATTGTGGCTGTCAATTTGTCAGGGATTGTCATGAAGCCTGCGCTCCCGCCACCGGCGGAACTCGTCACTTACCTCGATACCCTGGCCGAGCCGCATATCCTCTGTGATATCGACTACCGGATTCTTGCCGCCAACAAGGCTTATCGGCATGCTCATGGGGTTGCGAGCGATCCGACCGGCCAGACCTGCTACGCCGTTTCACACCACTATGCCGCGCCGTGTGACAAGGCGGGCGAGAGCTGTCCGCTCAAGCAAAGCCTGGCTTCGGGGCAGCGCGAGCGTGCCCTGCACCTGCACCACACGCCTGCCGGTGAGGCCTATGTAAACATCGAGTTGGCGCCGGTGCGCGATGCCAATGGCGCCATCAGCTACTTCGTCGAGAAGATGGAGCCCTTGGGTGTGTCACACGGCATGCCCAATGCGCGCGCATTGTTCGGGCGGGCGCCGGCATTCCGGGACATGCTCGAGTTGATGGCGCGGGCAGCGCCATCGGATGCGACGGTGATGTTGCAAGGTGAATCGGGTACCGGCAAGGAACTGGTGGCAAAGGCCATCCACGATGCGAGTCGGCGTGCCGAGCGGCCATTCGTGGCAGTGGATTGCTCGGGTCTGACCGAAACCTTGTTCGAGAGCGAATTGTTCGGCCACGAAAAAGGCTCTTTCACCGGCGCGTCGGCACGTCGTATCGGCTTGGTCGAAGCGGCTTCCGGCGGCACCCTGTTCCTCGACGAATTGGGCGACATTCCGCTGGGGATGCAGGTGAAACTGTTGCGCCTGCTGGAAACGGGCACCTTTCGGCGGGTTGGCTCCAGCGATTTCCTCAAGGCCGATATTCGCCTCATTTCGGCCACCCACCGCAACCTGCGGGTGATGGTCAGCGAGGGGCGCTTCCGGCAGGATTTGTACTATCGATTGAATACCTTCCCGATCAGCCTGCCGGCTCTGCGCGAGCGACTGAGTGATGTGCCGCTGCTGGTGGAGGGTTTGCTGGCACGCGTGGCACCGGGCCGCAAATTGCACCTGGCTGCTGCTGCGCTCGACTGCCTGATGGCCTACGATTATCCGGGCAATGTGCGCGAATTGCGCAATGTGCTGGAGCGGGCGACGCTCTTGTGCGACGGTGACACGATTCAACCGGAGCATCTTCCGGTCGAAGTTCAGGAGGCGGTGCATCGGGTTGCGGGAAAAGTCGGCGGTGGCGGGACGGCGACGTCTTCGCAAATTGAGGCATCTGCTACGGCACCCACGCTCGCCGCACTCGCGGATGAGGCGCTACGCAAGCGTCTAAGCCATCATCGCGGCAATCGCAAGGCACTGGCCAGCGAGTTGGGTATCAGTGAGCGGACGCTTTACCGTAAGCTGCGTGCCTTGCCGTGAACTGCCAACATGGCACTGATTTGTGTCAAAAACTGCCAATATGGCGTTATATTTTGTCTGGCAATGTTCGCGGCACATACCGGAAAGCTTTCTGATATATCTAATACTTTGTTAGGAAAGAGATATTTGTCCTGTTGGTGGGTTGGCACGGCTCTTGATATGTAAACCTCAGGAAACGGTGCGTAGCATCGGGTTGCCGCAGATAGAACGCCAGGTCCCCCTGATCTTGGCGCTTCTTGATGACCTCCTCCTCCGTCCGTTATTTTGGGTGTATTCCCTCAGGCCCAAATGTTCGGACTTATCGGCAACCTGCACCGTTTCTTTTTTTCAATTGCCTCGAAAAATGAAAATGCCGGCAGGCAAAAGAAAACGCCAGCAGGCGTTGGCCATGCTGGCGTCATTGTTTGCTGAAGAAGAGGCTTACTTCAGCTTGATTTCTTTGTAGAGCACGTGCTTGCGCACCTTCGGGTCATATTTCATGAACTCCAGCTTTTCAGG
>CAJBAP010000415.1 GCA_903950295.1 uncultured Rhodocyclaceae bacterium | reverse complement strand
CTTTTCCAGCAGGCGCACTTCTTCAATGACTATGCCGCGATCCACGGCTTTGCACATATCGTAGATGGTTAGTAACCCTGCGGTGCAGGCGGTAAGCGCCTCCATCTCGACGCCGGTGCGGCCGAAGGTCTTGGCGGTGGTGGTGCAGGTGATCGTCGATGCTGCGGCGTCCAGTTCAAACTCCACGGCAACTCGCGTCAGCGCAATCGGGTGGCAAAGCGGAATCAGGTCGCTGGTGCGCTTGGCGGCCTGGATGGCGGCGATGCGGGCGATGCCAAGCACGTCGCCTTTCTTCGCCGAACCGGAACGAATCAGTTCGAAGGTGGCGGGTTGCATGCGGATGCGTCCGGAAGCGGTTGCCCGGCGCGCGGTTTCGGCCTTGGCGCCAACATCGACCATATGAGCCTGGCCGGTGGCGTCAAAATGGGTCAGTGGGGAATCTTGTGACATATATTTTTGCACTTGAGGCATGCGAGGCCGGTAATCGGAGTGGGTATCATATCGCCATGAGAGCATATCTGTGGTTGATTGCGCTGCTGTTGTTGCCGGGTGTGCTGGCGCGTGCCGAGGGCCTGCCCGATCTGGGCGAACTCGAGCGCAGTGGACTCTCGCAGCATGCCGAGCGGCGCTTGGGCGAGCGGATCATGCTGGAGATCCGCCGCGATCCGGCTTATCTTGATGACCCCGAAGTGGCGGGCTACATCAATCAGTTGGGGACGCGACTGGCGGGGCACGCCAAGGGCACGCGGCCGCCCTTCGAGTTTTTTGTGGTGCGGGATTCCATGCTGAACGCCTTTGCCTTGCCCGGCGGTTACATCGGCGTGCATTCCGGATTGATCCTGTCGGCGCGGTCCGAATCTGAGTTGGCCGGAGTGCTGGCGCACGAAATTTCACACGTTACGCAGAGCCATCTGGTGCGCTTGTTTGGCAAGCAGAGCCAGGCGCAGATGGCTTCGCTGCTGTCGCTCGCAGTGGCTGTACTGGCGGCGCGCAGTGCGCCGGATGTGGCAGTTGGTGCGGCGATGGCTGGGCAAGCGGCGGTCATCCAGAATCAGTTGAACTATTCGCGCGACTTCGAACGTGAGGCCGATCGTTTGGGGCTTGATCTGATGGAGGAGTCCGGTTACGACACCCGTGGCATGGCGAGCTTCTTCGAGCGCATGCTGCAATTTGGCCGGTTGTATGAAAACAATGCGCCAGGTTATTTGCGCACCCACCCGCTGACGACCGAGCGCATCACCGACATGGAAAATCGCATTGCCCAGCGGTCCTATCGCCAAGTGCCAGATACTGTGGAATTTGGCTTGGTGCGCGCCAAGCTGAAGGCTTACGATGGCACACCGGGTGATGCGGTGGCAGATTTCGCAGCACAGTTGAAGTCCGGGAAATATGCGCGCGAAACCGATGTGCGCTTTGGCTATGCTCATGCCCTGTTGCGCGACAACAAGCTCACTGCGGCTGAGGCAGAGCTCGCGACCCTGCGCCGTTTGAAACTCGAGTCACCGCTAATGGAAACTCTGGCGGCGCAATTGCGGTTGAAGCGGAAAGATAATGTGGGCGCCCTGAGAGTTTTGCAGGAGGCCGTGCAGCGCTACCCGCATGTGCGTGCGCTGATTTACGCCTTGATAGAGGCAAAAATCGGCGCTGGCGAGACGGCAGATGCGTTGGTGCTGACGCAGAAGGAATTGCAACTCACCCCCGGCGAGGCGCGCATGTATGCCTTGCAGGCGAAGGCCTATGCGATGATGGGCAAAAATATGCAGCAGCACCGTGCCCAGGCCGAGTCTTATCTGTCTGGTGGACAGCTTGACGGCGCCATTGAGCAACTCGAACTGGCGCGCAAGGCCGGCGATGGTGATTTTTACGAGTTGTCGCAGGTGGATGCGCGCTTGCATGAACTGAAGCAACGCAAGCTGGAAGAGATGAAGCGAGAGCGGCGCTAGCTGGCGCGGCTGACTGCGGTGGGAACGCCGCAGTCAGCTTGCCCGTCATGCCTTGCTTTAACTCTGGTAGTACGCCGAGAGGATTTTTGCTACCTCAGGACGAGAAAACTCTGGCGGGGGGGCTTCGCCACGACCGAGCATTTCGCGTACCTTGGTGCCGGACAGCGTGATGAAGTCATCCTTGGTGTGGCCGGGTGCCTCGCGCATCATCACCACTTTACCGAGTTTCTTTGACCAGGCGGTATTGTCTGCCATGAACATTTCGATCAGTAGCGCGCCCTTGGGTACATCGTCGAAAATGGCCTGAGCGTCGAAGGGGCCGTAATAGTCGCCCACGCCCGCATGGTCGCGGCCAATGATGAAGTGCGTGGCACCCATGTTCTGGCGGAAGACGGCATGCAGAACGGCCTCGCGCGGTCCGGCATAGAGCATGTCGAAGCCATAACCGGTCACCATCGCGCTGTTAGGTTTGAAGTACAGCTCGACCATCTTGCGGATGCACGCATCGCGCACCGGCGCCGGGATATCCCCTTCCTTCAGTTTGCCGAGCAACATGTGGATGACCAGTCCATCGGCAGCCAAACGATCCATCGCCATGTGGCAGAGTTCTTCGTGCGCGCGGTGCATCGGGTTCCGAGTCTGGAATGCGACCACCTTTTTCCATCCGTGCTCAGCGATTTCGTTGCGGATCTCGACCGCGGTGCGGAAGGTGTCCGGAAATTCGTTCTGGAAATAGCTGAAGCTCAACACCTTGATCGGGCCGGAAACAGCGTAGCGACCGGCGGAGTTGAATGCCGCCACACCGGGGTGTGCAGGATCAGTGGTGCGATAGACCTTCTCGGTCATGAGGCGCATCTGCTCCTCGCTGACTTCCTCAATCGCTTCCACGTCCATGACAGCCAGGACCGGGTTCCCCTCGACATTAGGGTCGCGCAGCGCAATTTGCTTGTGGCCTTTGATGGCGCTGATGTCCTTGGTCAGATTCACGACCGGCACCGGCCAGAAGAGGCCGCTGGTGGTCTTCATGTGTTCTGCAGTACTGAGGGCATCGGCCAGATTCATGTAACCGGTCAGCGGGTTGAAGTAACCCGAGCCCATCATCACCGCGTTGGCGGCGGCGGCCGACGAGAGCATCATCGAAGGCAGCGACGCCGCCTTATGCGTCAGCGCTTGATGCTCGGCTACGTCATACACGAACAGCGGGTTCAGTTGATCGGAACCATGTGGTTTTATCACCGTTGATCCTCCCGTAAATGTCTGGTTTTGGAGCCAGCAAAATACAGTATGCCCAATGGTGACTCTATCAAATATATTTGTTTGGATATTGGTTACGGCGACGACGGCGCGCAGAAAAACGAGCTATTTGATCTAGATCAAATGATTTGCGAAATCAATTGGCGCGGCTTATTCACCAATCAAAAATCGGGATTATCCTTCTGCACGTGAGGTGATAGCCTCGCTGCGCTTCATAAGGAATTTGAAACCCCCGTGCTCCCCCGGAAGCAAAATCGCGATACGCCACCGGTCAAGGTAGGGCATGGAAATCAAATGGACCGCTGATCAGAATAACAGCGGATTGTTAGCTAGCAAGGAGAGTAAGTAATGCCTACCTTTGTTCGTACCGAGAAATGCGATGGCTGCAAGGGTCAAGACAAGACCGCCTGCATGTACATCTGCCCGCATGATCTGATGAAGCTGGATAAGGACGGTTCCGATACCGGTCACGCCATGAAGGCGTTCAACCAGGAGCCCGAGCAGTGCTGGGAGTGCTATTCCTGCGTCAAGATCTGCCCGCAGGGCGCCATCGAGTGCCGGCACTATGCCGACGTCGTGCCGCTGGGTGGTTCAGTGCAACCGCTGCGTGGTTCCGATTCCATCATGTGGACCATCAAGTTCCGTAACGGCAACATCAAGCGTTTCAAGTTCCCGATCCGCACCACTGCAGAGGGTTCCATCGACCCGTTTGGTGGCAAGCCGATGCCCAAGATTGCTGACCTGGCCCTCGACGGCGTCTTCACCAAGGAAGTCATGGGTGGTTTCCGTGCAGGCAATCCCGCCGAACTGATCCGCAAGTAATTCAACGAATCGAGGAATAAAAAATGGCTGGTACATTTGATAAACCGGAAGTAGTCCAGGAAGAACTGGACGTTCTGCTGATCGGCGGCGGCATGGCCTGCTGCGGTACGGCATACGAGATCATGCGCTGGGCCGAGGCACTCAAGGCCGAGACCGGCAAGGAACTCAAGATCAAGTTGGTTGACAAGGCTGCGCTGGATCGCTCCGGCGCCGTGGCAATGGGTCTGTCCGCGATCAACACCTACATCGGCGACAAGCAGGATCCCGCCGACTACGCCCGCATGGTCTCCAATGACCTGATGGGTATCACCCGCGACGACCTGACCTACGATGTGGGCCGCAACGTCGATGACTCCGTGCATCTGTTCGAAGAGTGGGGCTTGCCCATTTGGAAAACCGACGCCGCCGGTGTGCGTCACGACGGCGCCGACGCCATCAAGGAAGGCATTCCCACGCTGAAAGACGGCGGACAGCCGGTGCGTTCGGGCAAGTGGCAGATCATGATCAACGGCGAATCCTACAAGTGGATCGTTGCCGAAGCCGCCAAGAAGGCGCTGGGCCTGGATCGCATTCAGGAGCGTGTTTTCGTTGTCCATCTGATCAACGACAAGAACGACCCGACCCGTATCGCTGGCGCTGCCGGTTTCTCGGTGCGCGAGAACAAGATCTACATCTACAAGGCCAAGGCCATCATGCTGGCTGCCGGTGGTTGCGTCAACCTGTTCCGTCCCCGCTCCGTCGGCGAAGGTCAGGGCCGCGCCTGGTACCCGGTGTGGAACGCTGGTTCCACCTACTCGATGGCGGCGGAAGCCGGTGCCGAGTTGACGTTGATGGAAAACCGTTTCGTGCCCGCCCGCTTCAAGGACGGTTACGGCCCGGTGGGCGCCTGGTTCCTGCTGTTCAAGGCCCGTGCCGCCAACGCCTACGGCGAAGACTACATGACCAAGAACAAGGACATGCTGAACGACTACCCGCCGTATGGTCAGGCTGCCGTTCCCGCTTCCTGCCTGCGTAACCACCTGATGCTCAAAGAGATGAAGGAAGGCCGTGGCCCGATCTGGATGGACACCGTGACCGCGCTGGCCAAGCTGGCCGAGACCCTGTCGCCGAAGGAAGTGAAGCACCTCGAAGCCGAAGCCTGGGAAGATTTCCTGGATATGTGTATCGGTCAGTGCGGCGTCTGGGTTGGCGAGAACATCGAGCCCGAGAAGAAGATGTCCGAACTGATGCCGACCGAGCCCTACCTGCTCGGTTCGCACTCCGGCTGCTGCGGCATCTGGGTGTCCGGCCCGACCGACTGCGGCGCGCCGACCGACGAGACCGAAGCTGGCGTACCTGCTCACCTGCCGAAGGGCTGGAACTGGGGCTACCGCTCCATGACCACCGTCAAGGGTTTGTTCACCGCCGGCGACGGCGTGGGTGCTTCCGGCCACAAGTTCTCCTCCGGTTCGCATGCCGAAGGTCGTCTGGCTGCCAAGGCGATGGTCAAGTACTGCATGGACAATGCCGACCTGAAGCCGGAACTCGACGAAACCACCGAACAGATCGCCGATGCGATCTGGAAGCCGGTGCGTACCTTCCTCGAATTCAAGGATTATTCAACCGCCATCGACGTCAACCCCAACTACATCACGCCCAAGATGCTGCAGATGCGCTTGCAGAAGATCATGGACGAGTATGTCGCCGGTTGCGCCACCTACTACAACACCAACGACAAGATGTTGGCTGTTGCAGAAGAGAAGCTCGAGATGCTGAAGGAAGACGCCCAGAAGATGCGTGCGAAAGATCTGCACGAGCTGCTGCGTGCCTGGGAAAACTACCATCGCATCCTGACGGCCGAAGCCCACATGAAGCACATTCAGTTCCGTGAAGAGAGCCGTTATCCCGGCTTCTACTATCGCACCGACAAGAACTTCGTCGATGAGAAGAACTGGCACTGCTTCGTGAACTCGGTCTACGACAAGAAGTCGAAGAAGTGGACCTGCTTCAAGCGCGCCCACGTCGATCTTATCGACAAGTCGAAGCTGTTCAAGGCTGCTGCGCCGCACTAAGCACGCCTGTTTGCTTAAGCTGTAACATACAGGCCGGAAGCCGCAGGGTTTCCGGCCTGTTCTATTTTCAAATAGTCAAACCATAGTCGTCACGAGGTTACTCACGCATGTCCAAGCCAGAAACTCCCTTTGCCGAAAGTCCTGTTATTCCCAACATGGTGAGTGAAGACCATGTCATCCAGTTTTCCTGCCACAAAGGTATTGGCTGCTGGAACGCCTGTTGTGCCAACATCGACATCTCGTTGACGCCTTACGATATCGTCCGCCTCAAGAAGCGGCTGGAAATCAGTTCCACCGAGTTTCTGCGCGAAAACACTGTTCCCTATGAGATGGAAAAGGACGGCATGGCTGGCGTCAAACTCCGTCCTGTGGAAGGCGGCACGGCCTGCCGCTTCATGAAACCCGAAGGCTGCGGCGTTTACGAAGATCGCCCGACGGCTTGCCGTTACTATCCGGTAGCTTTGCTGTCGATGCGCAAGCAGGATGAATACACCGATACCCAATCCTATGCAATCGTCAAGGAAGAGCACTGCAAGGGCCACGAAGTGGCGCGCAGCATGACGATTGGCGAATACCGTACCGAGCAGGGGGTCGATGAATACGACGAACTGGCGCGTGGCTGGCGCCAACTGGTACTGAAGAAGAAATCCACCGGTCCCGCCATCGGGCAGCCCTCGCTCAAGAGCCGCCAGTTGTTCTTCATGGCCTGTTACGACATCGATACCTTCCGCAACTTCGTCGAGAGCGAGGCGTTCGCAAAGCTGTTTGCCATGACCGACGACGAGCGCACACTGGTGCTGGGTGACGATGTCGAGTTGATGCAGTTTTCTTTCCGTTTCCTCAGGCAGGTGCTGTTCGGCGAACAGAGTATCGCCTTGAACGAGGAAGCCGCCAAGGAACGCCTGGAACATTGGCGCACCCGCCAGGTAGAGATCGAGAAAGAGGCTGCCGAGAGGCGCGCCAAGCTCGACGAGGAAATGGCGCGGGAAGGTTTCAACGTGGAAGATTCCGGTCTCGGTTTTGAACCTGAAGACGGAAGTTGTTCCAGTAACTAAGGTTAAGCGGTACTGATTACGAAGCGGTGCTTGCCGGAAACGGTGCGCTCGATCTCGGTGACATAACTGATTTCGAGCGCCATCCGTTCATCGACGTCCCGGCGCACCCTTTCCTGTAGCGTTGCCAGCAGGTCAGGATCGAGTGGCGTGCGAGTCACCACTTTCAACATGATATTTTCCACTTCGTTCTGAACGAACTGGTAGCTCTCGATCTGCGTCAGGCCATACAGCAGTCCATTGAAGTAGGCCGGATGCACCCGCTTGCCCGCAGGCGTGAGGATCAGATCGTTTTGCCGACACATACCCATTTCCATCAGTGGGAATGGGGAGCCGCAGGCGCAGTCACCTTCCCTGAGCCTTCCCGAATCACCGATCTCATAGCGGATCATCGGCATCAGGCGGTTGGTCAGAGAAGTGACGACCAACCTCTCCTCGATTGACTCCAGCCACACCATGTCGGAGAAGACATGCATGTTGCCGTGCCGGCATTCGCAGGCGATGTTGGGTATTTCGCGGCTGCCGTACTGGTTGAATACTTTGCAGCCGAAGGCTTGCTCCATGAGTTGGCGCTGCCAATCGTTGAGTACTTCCGCAGTTGAATAGACGCCGCGCAGGCTGACGGGTAAATGCATCTTGCTGTCGATGACGAATCGGGCCAATGCTGTCAGGATCGATGCGTAGCCTTGCAACAGGGTGGGGCGGTAGATGGAAATAAGCATGGCCCACCGCTGCAACTGTTCATCCGAACAGGTGTGGGCGGGGATGGTCTGCTCCGCAGCGATGAAGTCATCTACTACGGCACCACCAAATACCCCGCCGGACACGGTGTCCTGACGTGCCCCCCAGAAGTTGAGGATCTTCTGGCCCGGACGCCAGCCCGACAGCATGTAGCTGCGCATCATGCCGGCACGCATCAATTCGTGCTTGGCCTCGTCGTAGTAGAAATCCAACGGTTTGCCGGTTGAGCCCCCCGTGTGGCCAATGCGAGTCGTAAGGGGATCGGCATTGCGCGCCAGCATGTCCGCCATGCGTTGCCTCACATCGTCCTTCTGCAGAATGGGGAGTGTGGTTACGTCGAAGTCATCACCCAGGGTGCCGAAGCGTTCGTGATAGTAAGCGGTGTTATCCGACGCGAAGCGGACGATGGTACGCAGGTCATCCTCTTGTTTGCGCAACAACTGCGCGCGCGTCATGGCCTGGGTGGCCAGCAGTCTGTCAAGCTGGGTGTAGCGTTCGGGACGTTGGTGCCGATGCAGCCAGTGTCTCAGCCAGCGCAAAGCATCCGCTCCCAGGCTTGGCGATCCTCCGGATAGCGGGTGATTGCTTCCAGCAGT
>CAJBAP010000414.1 GCA_903950295.1 uncultured Rhodocyclaceae bacterium | reverse complement strand
GGGTCCTGCACCAGATCCTGGCGCGCAAATAGCGTCATGTCGCGCAGGCTCTGGTCGATGCGGTACATGCCGTCCTGGGCAGTGAAGTAACGGGCAATCAGTTTGCTGTCGAGTTCGCTCAGTGCGGCTTCCGGATAGATACCGGCCCGGGCCGTGGCGACCGAATCACTGTTGATGTCGGTGGCAAACAACTGAATCCGGTATTTGTCGCGGTATTCGCCGAGTTCCTCGGCCAGGATGATGGCGACCGTATAGACCTCTTCGCCCGTGGCACAGCCGGGAATCCAGACCCGGATATCGTCACCCGGCTGCTTGGCCTTCAGTACCTCGCGCAAGTTGCGGCGGACCGCCTCGAACGAGTCCGGGTCACGGAAGAACGAGGTCACGCAAATCAGGAAGTTACCCGCCAGCTCGCTCAGTTCCTTGCGATTCCTGGCGATATGTTCGCCGTAGGCATCCAGGCTGGGAATCTGCATCGCCGCCATGCGCCGCAGGACTTGCCGTGAAATCGTCGCATCCTTGTAGTTGGAAAAATCCATCCCGGTATGGGCGGCGATCTGGCGGATGATGCCGCGGATGGTAGACGGCGGTGCTTCATCGGCATCGTCGATGATAAACGCGCGTGGCCGCTGCACGATGGCGATCAACTGGTGGGCAATTTCATGCGGCGGCAATACCAAGTCGGCACCGCCAGCACGGATGGCCGCGTTTGGCATGCTGTCGTACTTGGCTGACTTCGGTTCCTGGGCGATGGTAATGCCGCCTGCCGCCTTGATCGCCTTGATGCCACGGGCACCGTCGGAACCAGTACCGGAAAGGATGATGCCGATGGCGCGGTCTTCCTGATCGTCGGCCAGGCTCACGAAGAAGCGGTCCACCGATGGCTTGGGACCGACGGTATTGGTCGGCTTGCTGACGTGCAGCTTGCCGTTGGTTACCGTGACATCGGAATTGGGGGGCGCAACGTAAATGGTGTCCGCCAGGGGCGGCAGGTTATTGCTCGCCTCCGCGACCTTGAGTGTGGTTTCGCGCGCCAGCAGTTCCACCATCAGGCTGCGGTGGTCGGGCGACATGTGCTGCGCCACGATGTAGGTCATGTTCGCATGGGCAGGCAGGCCGGCGACAAAAGGGCGCAGTGCCTCCAGGCCGCCCGCCGAGGCGCCGATGCCGACGTAGTAAAGCGGGCTGTCGACCGAAGTGCTGACTTCAGCTTTTGATGCGGTTTTGCCGGAGCTCTTTTTGGTGGCGAGTTTTTTCGGTGGGCGCGTTACACCCGGTGACTTGGCTGCCACCGATTTTTCAGCAAGGGGCTTCTTGGTTCGCGGCTTTACTGCGTTTGCCTTGACGGTGGCGTCAGTCTTCGCCGAAGCTTTCGGTGCCTTGCTTGTTGTCACGGTATTTCTCCAGATACTGATGTGTCACGCACTAACCCGCAACAAACAGGCAGCGATCGCTCAATTCTACACTGCCAGCCAGCCAAAAAACAATACTGTCCGTGACAAAGTGACACGGACACATCCTTAATTGTTATGATCGTGTTATGGAATCCCCTCGACTTGTGCCCGCAACGGAACTCGAACGCGAAACCGGACTCGGCAAGGATCTGTTGCGAAAGTGGCGCGAACGTTATGGCTTCCCCACCTCCGAGAACCAGTCAAATGGTGCGCTCGGGTATTCGCGCGAACAAGTTCTGCAACTTCGCTCGATCAAGCGCCTGCTGGACCTGGGCTTTCGGCCGGGCCAGGTTGTTGGAAAATCCATTGCGGAGCTTGATTGCCTTCTCGGTGCGTTGTCTGGCAACGGCGTGGCTCCGCTGCGGAACAGCGCCACCCGGGAGGCCATCGAACGACTGAAGCAGCACAAGCTTGAGGGGCTAAAGGCACTGCTCGGCAAAGAACGGGCCAAGGGATCGCTCACCGACTTTGTCGTTAATGTTGTTGCTCCGCTGGTTGTCGCCGTTGGAGAATCCTGGGCTCAAGGGGAAATTGAGGTCTACCACGAACACATCTGCTCCGATGAACTGATTCGTTGCTTGCACGCAGAGCTTCGCGCACTCAAGCCAAAGCAAGGCTTTCCCCGAATAATGTTTGCAACACCACCGGATGAAATTCATGTGCTTGGACTGCTCATGGCCGAGGCCGTCCTGGCAGATCAGGGAGCGAACTGCATCAGCGTCGGGCCCCAGATTGCCATGGGAGAACTGGCGATGGCGGTGCAAGCGTGTGATGCAAATATCGTCGCCATGTCGTTCAGCTTTGCGTACCCCGCACGACGCGTCAGGCCGACACTGGAGCATTTGCGCGAATTGCTGCCGAGTTCAATTGAGATTTGGGCAGGAGGGGCCGGGGTGTCACATATCCAGCGCCCGCCAAAGGGCGTGCTTGTCTTTGGCAATTTGCAGGCGGTAATGAGCGAGTTGATGCAACGCGTCCAATTGGTGTGAGTATCTGCCGTACCGCCATCCGCTACGGCAAGGAGAGCGTCTTTTGCTCGACCGCCTGGTAGCGCAGTAGCTTCATCAGCGCCGACTTTTCTGGGCGTTATAATCGCCGTCATGCCTTCCCAGCCCACCGACATCAAGACCCATCTCGCCGATTTGCTGCGCGCATCTCTGGCGAGCGTGGCGCCCGGCACCATGGTTCCCGGGACCGAAATCCATCTCGAACGCCCGCGCGACGCCAGCCATGGCGACTTCGCCAGCAACCTGGCCATGCAACTGGCACGTGCGCTCAAGCAGAATCCCCGCCAGATTGCCGAACGGCTGGTGCATGAATTACCGAAGTCACCCTGGCTGATCAAGGCCGAGGTGGCAGGCGCCGGCTTCATCAATCTGACCGTTGCCCCCGCCGCCAAGACCGCCGTCGTGCAACTCGTGCTGGCGCAGGGCGACAATTATGGTCATGGCGCGAAGATCCCCGGCAAGCTGCAAGTTGAGTTCGTTTCCGCCAATCCGACCGGCCCGCTGCACGTCGGGCACGGCCGCGGTGCCGCCTATGGTGCGAGCCTGGCCAACCTGCTGGCCTTTGCCGGCCACGATGTCTGCCGCGAATACTATGTGAATGACGCCGGCCGGCAGATGGACATCCTGGCGGTGTCTACCTGGTTGCGCTACCTCGAAATCTACGGCGAGACTGTGCCTTTCCCGCCCAACGCCTATCAGGGCGACTACGTGCACGACATGGCCGTGCAGGTCAAGGATGCTCACGGCGACCGCTACGTGCATCCCGCTGCCGCCGTGCTGGCCTGCGTGCCACCGCCGGAACCGGATGCCGAGGCACATCTCGATGGTCTGATTGCCGCCGCGAAGGATCTGCTCGGTGAGGAGTGGTTCTACATCCACCAGCATGTGCTGTCGGAGCAACTGGCCGATTGCCGCGAGGATCTCGAAGCGTACGGCGTGCATTTCGACTGCTGGTTCTCGGAGCGTTCGCTCTACGATACCGGCATGGTGGCGAAGGCCGTGGCCGAGCTTGAAAAGCGTGGCCATATCTACGTACAGGATGGCGCCAAGTGGTTCCGCTCGTCGCACTTCGGCGACGAGAAGGATCGTGTCGTGCAGCGCGACAACGGCTTCTACACTTACTTCGCTTCCGACATCGCTTACCACCAGAACAAGTTCGAGCGCGGCTTCAGTCGCGTCGTGGACATCTGGGGTGCCGATCACCACGGTTACATCCCGCGCGTACGCGGAGCGTTGCAGGCCCTGGAACTCGATGACAAGGCGCTGGAAGTGGCCTTGGTCCAATTCGTCAGCCTGTTCCGTGGCACGGAAAAAGTGTCGATGTCTACCCGCGCCGGCTCCTACGTCACCCTGCGCGAACTGCGCGAGGAAGTCGGCAACGACGCCTGCCGTTTCTTCTATCTGCTGCGCAAGCAGGATCAGTCGCTCGATTTCGACCTCGACCTGGCCAAGAGCCAGTCGAACGACAACCCCGTCTATTACGTGCAGTATGCCCATGCCCGCGTCTGCTCGGTACTGGCGCAATGGGATGGCGATGAGCGCGTCCTGGCCACCGCTGATCTTGCCGTACTGGGCAGCGAACGCGAGCTGGCGCTGGCCGCGAAACTGGCCGCCTTCCCCGAGCTGATCGAGATGGCAGCGCGCGAACATGCGCCGCACAGCGTGGCTTTCTGGTTGCGGGAGCTGGCGGCAGAATTCCATGCCTGGTACAACGCCGAGCGCCTGCTGGTGGAGGATGAGGCGCAGAAACTCGCCCGCCTGGCCCTCGCCGTCGCCGTGCGCCAGGTGATTCGCAATGGTTTGCGCCTGCTCGGGGTTTCCGCCCCGGATGCCATGTAAATGAGCACCCCCCGTAGCCCTCGCTTTGCTCGTTCCTCCCCCCAGGGGGCCAAGAAACTCTTGGGGCGGCCCGTCGAGTTTCTTGTGCGCAATCAACGCGGCGGCACCCTGCTCGGACTGGCTTTCGGACTGGTTGTCGGTGTGCTGATTTCCTTTGGGGTGGTTTGGTATCTCAACAAGATGCCGCTGCCTTTCGTCGATAAGGGCATCAAGTCGGAGCCGAAAGAAAATGGTGCGGCTGACAAGACTCCTGTGGCACTGCCGGGCAAGCCGGGCGACAAGCCGGTCGATAAACCCGCTGAACGCAAGTTCGAGTTCTACGACATTCTCGAAGGCAAGAAGGGCGCGACACCCCAGCCGGCGAATGCACCGCTACCCGCCGCTGCTACGGCACCTGCAACTACTGCATCCGCTGCGTCGGTGCCAACTGCTGCGGCCACTGCCGGCCGGCTTTACCTGCAGGCGGGCGCCTTCCAGAAAGTCGCAGACGCCGAAAATCTCAAGGCACGTCTGGCGATGCTCGGTTTCGAGGCCGGGGTGCTCGCCGTCGATGTGCCGGACAAGGGAGTGATGCATCGCGTGCGTGTTGGCCCCTACGCCAGCACGGAAGAAATGAACCGGGTGCGCGGTCAGTTGTCTCAAAACGGTATCCAGGCCGCGGTGGTCCGGATCAAGGAATAGAGAAAGGATTTCCCATGAAATTGTTTAAGACTTTGCTGGCAGGCTTGACCCTCGGGTTGTTGGTGGCCCAGCCGGTGCTGGCGGCCGAACCGGTCGAAGGCAAACAGTTCACTCGCCTGCAAATGCCGCAGCCGACCGAGCCAAATGGCAAGGTCGAGGTCATCGAATTTTTCTGGTATGGCTGTTCGCATTGCGGCGATTTCGAGCCCGTGCTGCAGTCATGGGTGAAGAAGCTGCCTGCCGATGTCACGTTCAAGAAAGTGCCAGCGATCTTCCGCGCGGAGTGGGCGCCGGGTGCGCGCATTTATTACAGCCTCGAAGCCATGGGATTGCTCGAGAAGCTGAATTCGGCCGTGTTCAACGCCATGCTCAAGGAAAAGGTCAACCTGAACGACGAAAAGGTCCTGTTCGACTGGATGGCGAAGCAGGGCGTCGACCGTCAGAAATTTGCCGACATGTACAAGTCGTTTTCGGTTGAAGGCAAGGTCAAGCGTGCCGCCGAGATGACTCAGGAATATGGCTTCGGCGGCGTCCCGGTGCTGATCGTCGGCGGCAAATACATGCCTGCACCCAGCGTCGGTTCTTTCAACGACATGCTGAATGTGGTCGATGGCCTGGTTGCCAGGAATCGCACCGAACTCAAGAAGTAAGCCGCTGACAACGCCCCTGCGCGTATTCATCACTGGCGCCTCGTCCGGCATCGGCGCGGCCTTGGCTCGTCACTATGCGGCCCGTGGCGCAGTGCTTGGGTTGGCAGCGCGGCGTGGCGAGACTCTTGAGGCTTTGGCGGCTGGCCTCCCGGTGACTTGCCATCTTTACTCGCTCGATGTTACCGACGCCCCCGCGCTTGCAGTGGCGGCGTCAGATTTTATCGCCCGTGCAGGTGTGCCCGACATCGTCATCGCCAATGCCGGTGTCTCGGTGGGTACCCTGACCGAAGCCGTCGAGGATCTGCCCGCGTTCCGGCGCGTTTTCGACACCAATGTGCTGGGCATGCTGCATACCTTCCAGCCTTTCGTTGCGTCAATGAAGCAAGCAGGCGCCGGTCGCCTGGTTGGCATCGCTTCGGTCGCCGGCATCCGGGGATTGCCCGGTGCGGGTGCCTACTCCGCCTCGAAGGCAGCGGCCATCGCCTACCTTGAAAGCCTGCGGGTTGAGTTGCGTGGCAGCGGGGTAAAGGTGGTGACCTTGGCGCCCGGCTATATCGCTACCCCGATGACCGCTAAGAATCCGTACCCGATGCCCTTCCTGATGCCGGTCGACCGGGCGGTGCAGAGCATGGCCAATCACATCGAGCGGGGGTCGCGCTTTGCCGTCATGCCCTGGCAGATGAGCATCGTCGCGGGGCTGCTGAAATTACTGCCGCGCCCGCTGTTCGATGCGCTGTTTGCACGCGCCGGTCGCAAGCCGCGCGGACTCGACTTACAATTGCCACCACCATGAGCCGACCGACCATTTTCGACCGCCGCCAGCTGATCCTGATTCTCTGGGTACTCCTGACGACTGGTTTCATGGCGATTTCTGTGATCGGTTACCAGGTCTCCAAGCACGCGATCCGTGATGCCATCATTGCTCAGGATCTGCCGCTGACGTCCAGCAACATCTATTCCGAGATCCAGAAGGATCTGGTGCGGCCGGTGCTGATTTCCTCGACCATGGCCAACGATACTTTTGTGCGCGACTGGGTCTTGCGTGGCGAAAAGAATCCCCGCGAAATGGCGCGCTACCTGAAGGAGGTCAAGGAACGCTTCGGCGCCTTCAGCAGTTTTTTCGTGTCGGAAAAAACCTCAAACTACTACACGGGTGAAGGCCTGCTCAAGCGGGTGTCGTCTTTTGAGCCGCGTGATGCCTGGTATTACCGTGTGCGCGGCTTGAGCGAGCACTACGAGATCAACGTCGATCCCGATCTCGCCAACCAGGATGCGCTGACGATTTTCATCAACTACCGTGTGTATGACTACGATGGCCGGTATATCGGCGTTACCGGTATCGGCCTGACCGTCGATGCCGTGCGCCAGCTGGTAGCGGATTACCAGCAGCGCTTCAGGCGCACGATCTATTTTGTCGATACGCGTGGCCAGGTCGTCGACTTCGCCAACCAGAGCCAGCATGTGACAGATCTCAGCAAGGTCCCCGGCCTGGGCCCGCAGATAGAGCGCATCCTGAGCGAGAAACGCGGCTCCTACCAGTATGAGGCGGACGGCGACAACTACATCCTGCACGTGAATTACTTGCCGGAACTGAAGTGGTTTCTCTTCGTCGAGCAGAACGAATCCGCTGCGTTGGCCGACATCCGCAAGACGCTCTATTTAAGCCTTGCCATCAGTCTGATCGTGACACTGGTGGTCGTGTTCCTGATCCACCTGGCGCTGATGCGCTACCAGTGGCGACTGGAGGAAATGGCCTCGACTGACAAACTCACCAGCCTCCTGAATCGCCACGCCTTCAGCATACTCATCGTCAAGCTGTTGGCCGAATACCGCCGTGATCCCAAGCCGATCAGTGTGCTGATGGTGGACATCGATCGCTTCAAGGCCATCAACGACCAGCATGGCCATCAGACCGGCGATCTTGTTCTCGCCGGTGTGGCAAAAGCACTGCAGAGCGGCTTGCGCGAATCCGATCTAGCCATCCGCTGGGGCGGCGAAGAGTTCCTGCTGGTTCTGAAAGGCTGCGATCTCGCCGAGGCACAGCGTATCGCCGAAAACCTGCGCCAGACAGTAATGGCGGCACCTCTATCGGCCGCTGGCAAGCCCTTGTCCGTGACCGTCAGCATCGGGGTCAGCCAGTTCGATGGCAGCGAATCGGCCGACCAACTGGTCAACCGGGCCGATACGGCGCTCTATGGCGCCAAAGCTGCGGGGCGCAACCGGGTGATGACAGCAAACGGCTGACTCGCCGTACCGCCAGCGCCGACTTTTGCCGCCGTTGACCCATGTCAAGCCCGGACAAGCGCTGTGCACTTATAGTCCGCCGTTGTTTTTCCAGACTATTGCCATGAGTGCTCCTTTCGAACTCGTCTGCCCTGCTGGCGGTCTGCCGGCGCTGAAAACTGCCGTCGACCACGGCGCGGATTGCGTATACACCGGGTTCCGCGATGAGACCAATGCGCGCAATTTCACTGGGCTGAATTTCGACGACGCCAGCATCAAGCAGGGCATCGCCTACGCTCATCAGCGCGGCGTCAAGGTATTGGTCGCCCTCAACACCTTCCCGCAAAGTGACAATTGGCCACGCTGGACGGCCGCCGTGGACAAGGCGGCTGCCTTCGGTGTCGATGCGGTGATCCTCGCTGACCCCGGCCTGATGGAATATGCCCATCGCAGCCATCCGCAACTGCGTCTGCACCTTTCCGTGCAAGGTTCGGCCACCAACTATGAGGCGATCAATTTCTATCGCGAGCGCTTCAACATCCAGCGTGCCGTGCTGCCGCGCGTGCTGTCAATGGCGCAGGTCGAACAGGTGGTGAAAAACACGCCGGTCGAAATCGAGGTGTTCGGTTTCGGTGGCCTGTGCGTGATGGTCGAAGGGCGCTGCGCGCTGTCGGCCTACGCCACCGGTACCTCGCCGAATTGCCAAGGGGCGTGTTCGCCGGGCAAGGCGGTGCGTTACGAAGAAACACCGACCGGCATGGAAACCCGCTTGAATGGCATCCTCATCGACCGCTTCGGTCAGGGCGAACGCGCCGGCTACCCGACGCTGTGCAAGGGACGCTTCGAGGTCGATGACGAAACCTACTACGCCATCGAGGAACCGGCCAGCCTCAATACCCTGGAACTGCTGCCCGAACTCATGAAAATCGGCGTGCGTGCCATCAAGATCGAGGGCCGCCAGCGCAGCCCCGCTTACGTGAGCCAGGTTACCAAGGTGTGGCGCGAAGCCATCGATACCTGCCGGCGCGATCCAGAGCATTTTGTGCCGAAGCCGGCCTGGATGGCCGAGCTCAACAAGGTGTCGGAAGGTCAGTCTGCGACGCTCGGCGCCTATAACCGCCCCTGGAAATGAACAAGACCCGCCATCCCCCAGCCCCTTCCTCACGGAAGGGGAGACTTGCAGCTCGCTACGCTCGATAGGCATGAAACTTTCACTCGGCCCCCTCCTTTACTACTGGTCGCGTCAGCAGACCATGGACTTCTACGCCGAGATGGCGGAGTTGCCAGTCGACGAAATTTACTTGGGTGAAGCCGTCTGTTCGCGCCGCCACGAGATGCGTCTTGATGACTGGCTCGAAGTGGCGACCGTGCTGGCCGACGCCGGCAAGGCGGTGGCATTTTCCACGCTGCCACTGATCGAATCCGAATCCGACCTGAAGGCGGTGCGGCGGATGATGGATGCCGCGCGCGATGACAAACGCCTGACGATTGAAGCCAATGAAATGGGCGCGGTACGGCAACTCGCCGAACGTGGCCAGCCCTTCGTCGCCGGGCCGACGCTGAATATCTTCAACGGCCATACGCTCAAGCTGCTGGCCGAGTGCGGTGCGACGCGCTGGGTGATGCCGCCGGAAATCGGCCGGGTGGCGCTTGCGGGTTTGCAGAAGGAAATTCCCGCCGGCGTAGAAACTGAAATATTTGCCCACGGCCGCCTGCCGCTAGCGTACTCGGCGCGCTGTTTCACCGCGCGGCGCTACCACCTGCAAAAAGACACCTGCGAATTCCGCTGTATCGAATTTCCCGATGGACTCACGCTCAAGACCCGCGAGGGTGAAGCCTTCCTCACCTTGAATGGTATCCAGACCCAGTCGGCGAAGGTTTATCATCTCGAACGTGAAATCCCTGCGCTGGCTGCCGCCGGGGTGGATTTGATCCGACTCTCGCCGCAATCCGCAGACATGCCAGGCTTGATCGCCGCCTATCGTGGCCTGCTCGACGGGGATTCGATTACGATGCCGACGGGGGATTATTGCAATGGTTTCTGGTACGAAAAACCTGGACTCGATTGGGTGACCGCATGATGAACAACTTCAAATTGCCTGACTTCACGTTGCCCGCAGTACTGACCCGCTTCGGCAACAAGCTACCCCAGTTGCCGCCGACGCTCGCCCTGGTTACCGGCCTCAATCTGGCGCTCGGCCGCCTGATCCCGCGCGAACCGCTCGAGATGCTGATCGGCAAGCGCTTCACCATCCGCGTGCTGGATGCCGGCATGACGCTGCGTTTTGCTTACGGTCCGCGCGGCTTTCGTCCGGTGTTCGATGCGGCAAAACCCGACTTGACCATCTCGGCCCGTTCGCGCGATTTCATCGCCCTGCTGATGCGCGAGGAAGATCCTGATACCCTGTTTTTCGACCGCCGCCTGCTGATGGAAGGCGACACCGACCTCGGTCTGCTGGTCAAAAATACGCTCGACGGCATCGATCTCAGTGACCTAATGAGGCGCTTCGATCCGGCGCGCCTGTCCCCGCGCGAAGTGCTGCTGCGTTTGCGCGCACGGCTGGCCACACCGCATCACGCCTGAAATTCGCGATCGCGTGACAACGCGCGCAGGCTCTAAGCTGCCTGTTTACCTCGCCGGCGCATACACGCTGCTGGCGCTCTACGGTAGTTTGTATCCTTTCAGCGGCTGGCGCGACTCCGGTATTTCACCGCTGGATTTTTTGGCGGCTGGCTGGCCGCGCTACATCACCAGCTTCGATCTTGTCGCCAATACCCTGGCCTATCTGCCGCTGGGATTATTGTGGGCGACGGTGTTGTCGATGCGGCTGCCCTCACGCGGCGCCTTTGTGCTCGCCGCGCTGGCGGGCGGACTGCTTTCCCTCGGGGTCGAGGCCGTGCAAAACTTTCTGCCCAGCCGGGTACCCTCGAATCTCGACCTGGCCTGCAATACCCTGGGGGCATTCATCGGTGCGGCTGCGGGTCTGCGCTGGGGACGCGACCTGCTCGATGGTGGCCGTCTGCATGCCTGGCGTGAGCGGCGCTTTCTCGCCGGCCTCACCGGCGATCGTGGTGTGCTGCTGGTTGCGCTCTGGCTACTGACCCAGCTCAATCCAGAAACCTTTTTGTTCGGCAATGGCAATCTGCGCGGCTTGCTCGGCCTGCCGGCGGCGCTCGACTTCGAGGCCGGCCGCTTCATCGATCTGGAGTTGGCGACGGTTGCGGCGCAGACCTTGGCGATTGCACTCATCGGCAGTCGGCTCGCCGCCAATCACCCGGTGCTGCTGCCGCTGGCCATGTTCGCGGCAGCTCTCGCCGTCAAGAGCTTTGCCCTGATGTTGCTGATGCAAAGTGTCAATGGTTTTGCCTGGATCACCCCGGGAACGCTAGGGGGTTTGGCGTTGGGGTTGGTGCTGTGGGCCGGCGCCTTGAAGTTTACGGTGGGGGAGCGGCAGGCGGTGGCTGCCATGGCATTGATGCTCGCTACCGTGCTCGCCAACCTGATGCCCGACAACCCCTATCTCGAAAACACCCTGAGCGTCTGGCAGCAGGGCCACTTCCTCAACTTTAACGGCCTGACGCGCCTGGCCTCGTCACTCTGGCCTTTCCTGGCGCTGCCCTGGCTGATGCTCTCAAGGACTGAAAAATGAATGGCACCCACAGTATCGCCGACCTTCATACGCTCAAGCTCGCCCTGCGCGACTTCGCTGCCGCGCGTGACTGGAAGCCTTTCCACACGCCGAAGAATCTGGCGATGGCGATGATCGTCGAAGCGGCCGAACTGGTCGAACACTTTCAATGGGCGACGCCCGAGGAAAGCCTGTCCCCGTCCCCGGAAAAACTGGCGGAAATCCGTGACGAGGTGGCCGATACGTTGATCTATCTGGTCGAACTGGCGGATGCGCTCGACATCGACCTGATCGCCGCCGCGCGCGACAAGATCGTCAAGAACGCGATCAAGTACCCCGCGCCCTAGACCATAGTAGTATCAGGGATTCTTGCCGTCCCGCTAGCGCCGATTTTTCTCGGCCATGCTCTACGTTCTCAGTGTTTCGATAGTTCGGTAAATCGACGATGTGGCTTTTGCCCGGCATAGAAATCGCCTTTCTCGCCGGCCCGCAGGAGGCCGAGCGCGCCTATGCCAGCAGCTACGATCTTGGCATGGTGGTGGCGTCGGTGTTGATCGCCATCTTCGCTTCCTTCTGTGCCTTCGAGATGGCCAGCCGCAAGGTGCAACAGCGGCGTTATGTGGGTGTCGGGGCGCTGATGCTGGGGCTGGGCATCTGGGCCATGCACTTCATCGGCATGATTGCCTTCCGTCTCGATTGCGGCATTACCTACGAACCCTGGCTCACGGGTCTTTCGATGCTGCCCGGCATCGTTGCGGCGGCGGTAGCTCTGCAGGTCATCGCGCGCGAACGCATCAAACCGCTGGCGCTGGTCTTTGCCGGCAGCGTGATGGGTGCCGGCGTTGGCTTGATGCACTATGCCGGGATGGGGGCAATCCGCCTGGACGGCATCCTGCGCTACGACCCCACCCTGTTCATGCTTTCTGTGCTGGCAGCCGTCGTGCTCGCCATCGCGGCCTTGTGGCTCAAGTTTCTCATCGCGCGCTCGGCCATCGGCCGCCTGCCCTATGTCGCTTCGCTGCTGGGCGGCGTGGTGCTGGGCGGCGCGATTTCCATCATGCATTACATCGCCATGGAAGCGGCCTACTTCATTCCCACTGGCGGTGTGGCCGCCATTGCCGCGACCAGCCCTACAGTGCTGGCGGCGGTGGTCGGTCTGGCGACACTGCTGTTGCTGTGCTTCGGTTTTCTGTTCATGGTCCTCAGTTCGCGCATCGCGACGGCCCGCCAGTACATCGAAACCATATTGGCGACCACCCGGCAGGGCTTCTTGATGGCCGATCAACACGGCATCGTGCTCGAATGCAATCAGGCCATGGTGGACCTGCTGGGCCGGCCGGAAAACTCGATCGTCGGCAAGTCGCTGAACGAGATTGCCGATTTCGGCGACACCCGCATGGATAATGATTTCGAGCTTGAGCTCGAGTTGCGTCGCCCTGCTGGCGTGGCGCTACCCTGCCTGGTCAATGGTGGCACGGTTTGGGATAGCGATGGCAAGAGCCGGATTTCGTTTGCCCTCTTCAGCGACATCACCCGGCGCAAGGAAGCCGAACAATCCTTGCAGGTCGCGAAGGAACTGGCAGAGGCGGCAACGCAGATGAAGTCGGATTTCCTCGCCAACATGAGTCATGAAATTCGCACGCCCATGAATGGGGTGATTGGTATGGTGGACATCTTGCAGCAAACCAAGCTGGAACCTCAGCAGCACCGCATGCTCAACACCATTCAGCGATCAGCACAGAACCTGCTCAACATCCTGAATGACATCCTCGATTTTTCCAAGATCGAGGCTGGCAAGCTCGACATCGAGCGTATCCCGACCCATTTGCGCGAACTCTCAGAGGGCGTCGCCCATCTCATGGTGGCCACCTCGGGCAGCAAACTGATCGATCTTTCGGTCTACGTGTCACCGGCACTGCCGCACTACGTGTTGACGGACCCGACCCGCCTGCGCCAGGTATTGCTCAACCTGCTGGGCAACGCCATCAAGTTCACAGCACGAAAGGACGGAAAACCCGCACAGGTGACCTTGTACGTGGAGCCCAGCACTCTGGCCTCTGGGCTACCGGGGGTGAAGTTCCGCGTCGTCGACAGCGGTATTGGCATGAGTACTGAGGTGCAGCTCAAGCTGTTTCGGCCTTTCACCCAAGCAGACGAGAGCACTGCCCGCAAATTTGGCGGAACGGGTTTGGGCTTAAGCATTAGCCAGCGCCTGGTCGAGATGATGGACGGGCACATTTCGGTGTGCAGCGTGGAGGGGCAAGGCTCCGAGTTCATCGTTGAATTGCCGTTACAAGGCGCACCAACGCCAGGTATGCCGGTGTTTGGCCCGAGCCTGCACGGGGTCCAGGTACTGACCGTGAATCACGATGCGGCACTGAGCGAGCTGGTCGCTTCCTACCTGCGGGATGCAGAGGCCGAGGTCACCGCGTATCCCGATTTGGTCGCAGTGCGGCACCATTTGGCGCAGTTGCCAATTGACGCTGGACCCTCGGTCGTACTGCTGGGTGTTGATACGCACAGTGTCTCCGGTGACATGGATCTGCCTGCCGGGGTCGGCATTGTTTGCCTGGAACGGCGCACCGGCAGCACCGTGGTGGATGCATTTACCGTCAGCGCCTACCCGCTTAACTACTGCGATTTGATTCAGGCCATCGCCTTTGCCAGTGGTCGCCTTGCACGTTCTACCGTTGCACTCACGCGCCAGCTGGGCGACATGACGCCACTTGCCCCTCCGACGCTTGAACAAGCCGTGGCCGGCAATTGCCTCATTTTGCTGGCGGAGGACAACGAAACCAACCGCAATGTCATGCAGCTTCAGTTGCGTTGGCTGGGCTACGCCTGCGAGACGGCTGAAGATGGGGTAATAGCGCTGGAGATGTGGCGCACTGGCCGTTACACACTGTTGCTGACCTATTGCCACATGCCCCGGATGGATGGCTTTGCTCTAACAGCGGCGATCCGGCAAGCCGAACCCATAGGCACGCGCCTGCCGATTGTGGCGATCACCGCCAACGCCATGCAGGGCGAGTCCGAACAGATCGG
>CAJBAP010000413.1 GCA_903950295.1 uncultured Rhodocyclaceae bacterium | reverse complement strand
GCTGAAACCCGCAGCTTCATCTGGTGCCAGCGTCAATTCATTGCGGCCATGGATGGCGATCTGGTAGCAAAGCTGCAGATATTCGGCGTCGAGGCGTTCGGCATAGGGCGCGAGCTTTTCACGTTCCGCATCATCCAGAATGGCGTTCGGCGAAAATTGCAGCAGCGCGATGCGGTGAAGCAGCGTGGCAAGCTCCTGCAAGGCCGAATCGAAGCTGAGGCTGCGCGCCTCCATCGTTTCGGCTACCGCCAGCATGGCATGGATATCAGCCGCCGCCAGGCCGTCGAGCAGCGCATAGAGGTGGTCATCGCCCACTGTGCCAAGCATGGCACGCACGCCCTCCTCCTCGATACGCCCGGCCCCATGGGCGATGGCCTGATCGAGCAGTGAAAGCGCATCGCGCATCGAACCGGCGGCCGCCTTGGCCAGATGACGCAACGCCGGGATTTCGCAAGCGACACCCTCGGCCGCCAGCACACGCGTCAGATGCTCGACGATATGGCCGGGCGGCATCTGCTTCAGGTTGAACTGCAGGCAACGCGACAGCACGGTGACCGGAATTTTCTGCGGATCGGTGGTGGCAAGGATGAACTTTACGTGCTCGGGCGGTTCTTCGAGCGTCTTCAGCATCGCGTTGAAGGCGTGACCAGAAAGCTGATGCACTTCGTCGATCATGTACACCTTGTAGCGGCCGCTGTTCGGCGCGTAGGCCGCCTTTTCCAGCAGCGCCGCCATGTCGTCTACGCCACGGTTCGAGGCAGCATCCATCTCGACGTAGTCGATAAAGCGCCCGCTATCAATTTCCAGGCAGGCGGAGCAGACACCGCAAGGTGTCGCGGTGATGCCCGTTTCGCAATTCAACGCCTTGGCCATGATGCGCGCGATCGTCGTCTTGCCGACGCCGCGTGTGCCGGTGAAGAGGTAAGCGTGATGCAGGCGCTGCTGCTCGAGCGCATGGGTGAGGGCGCGGACGACATGCTCTTGCCCGACCAGCGTGTCGAAAGACTTGGGGCGCCACTTGCGGGCCAGCACTTGATAACTCATGGCTGGATTCTATCAAACGCAAACGGGCGCCCCGACAGAGCGCCCGTTCTTCTTGCTTGCCGAAACAATCAGCTTTGTGGCGTATTTTGCGGCGGCATGCCCCGGCCCGGCCCACGCGGCTTGCCACCCTTGCCGCCCATGCCCTGCCCCATCTGGGCCGCATGCTGGTCGGCCACGGTTTTCTGCTCTGGCGTCAGCGCCGCATACAGGCGGTTGAAGCTCTCATGCACCGTCTTCATTGCAGCAAGGCGTTCGCCCATCATGGCTTCCATCTTGCCCATGCGCTCCGGTGCGGTAAGTTTGGGATCGGCGCCTTGTGTCCGCATCGCCTGCATGCCCTTGCCCCCCTCGGCCTTCATCTTTTCGGCAAAAGCCTGCCACAGGGGTTCCTGCTCGGGCGTCAGCTTCAACTGCCCTTTGAACATGTCGAGACGACGCTGGACGCGCACGGCCGGGTCGAAGTTCATGGAAGCCTGCCCGCCGGACATCCCCGGCCCCATGCCCATGGGACCCATGCCGTCGCAGCCACGACCGCCTTGGGCGATGGCGGCACCACTGATACCAGCGGCGATGATCAGGCTGACGATGATCTTGTGATTGCGTTTCATGTTGCTCTCCTTGTGAATGAACCTGCGATGGGAGAGATTAGGCGCCCCGGATGTAAGCGGGCAATATCCGCTTTGTAACCGGGTATGAAACGTGAAACATTGGGTAAGAGGCAGGGTGGCGAGCCTGACCCCCGGCACTTGCAGTCAATGGCTGTGGCTGCTGCCTTCCGGCCCTGACCCGATTCACCACCCCGCAATGCGGGGAGACCCGCCACGGCGAAGTCTAACAGAAGAAGGCATCTCCCCGGCGGACACCCCAGAAAGTCGGCGGTAGCGGAACGGCTGTTACACGCCGCATCGCAACTACTGCGGCCAGGTGCGTAACACCCCGACCAGCACTTCTACCTCACAGCGCAATGCGCGACATAAATCCGCCAGATCCGGGCATTGTCCCGCCTTGCAAAGACTCTCTATTTCAGCCGCGCGGCGCTGTGCCGGCGCGGCACCGAAGGCTGCCAGCGTGCCTTTCAGCGCATGGGCATGGCGATGTGCGGCATCGGCATTTCCTGTCACGAGCGCCTGTTCGAGTTCGTGGAGCTCTTTTTGATAGTGTTCGAGAAAAGCCGGCAGAATGATCTCAATGATCTCCGCATCCATCTCACCCAGCGCGCTCGCATAATCGAATGTGGCAGATGCCGTGGGGACGATGGAGGATTCGACAACACTGGTCACGACGACTGCACTCAATTTGGCGACAAGATCGGTTGCCTTGATCGGCTTGGAAAGATATTCGTCCTTGCCTGCCTCGAGGCAGGCCTCGCGGTCACCCTGCATGGCCTTGGCAGTCTTGGCGATGATGAAGTGTCG
>CAJBAP010000412.1 GCA_903950295.1 uncultured Rhodocyclaceae bacterium | reverse complement strand
GTTTCTACCCTGTTCGTACCACTGGCACTCGGCGTCGTCGTCAAAACCATGGAACGTGACGATCTCATCTCCAATGTCGAGTTCGGTGAGGTCTTCGAATTGTTCTTTATTGTGCTATTTGTCTATGCCGGCGCAAAAATTCACCTCGCAGAACTAGCCTCGCTTGGCTGGGTGGCAATTGCCCTTGTCACCACGCGCATCGCCGCCAAATGGCTGGCGGTGTATGGCATGGTGCGCTGGCAGGCCGTGCCGCCGCAACCAGCAGCAGCCACTGGGCTCCTGCTGGTTCCCATGGCCGGCTTGGCGATTGGTCTGGCGCAGACCGCCGACACCTTGTTTGCCCTGGAAGCGGCACAACTCAACGCCTTGATACTGGCAACGGTTGCTGTGCTGGAAACCATCGGCCCACCCCTGGTAGCTTGGGCCTTCCATCTCGCCGGAGAAGTCGGTGCTAGCGGGACGGCACCGCAGGCTGATCGATAGGCCCCACCGGCGTGTGCGTCTCATAGCGACGGTGCGCGCTGGCGAGATACTCATGCGAGCGCATCTCGACCAGACGTGACACGGTACGCTTGAACTCCTCGGCCTGCGGGCCGGCAATATAAAGTTCCTCGGCGGGTGCGACGGCGGCAAGCACCAGTTTCACGCGGTGGTCATAGCAGACATCGACCAACCAGGTGAAGCGACGCGCTTCGTTGGCCATTTCTCTAGTCATGCGCGGCACGTTCGAAACGAACAAGGTATGGAAACGGTGCGCCAGATCGAGATAATCATTCTGCGAACGCGGCCCGCCGCATAACGTGGCAAAGTCGAACCAGGCCACGCCGGGTGCTCGATGCACCACCGGAATTGCGCGCCCCTGCACCTCGATTGGCCTGGCATGGCCAGCACCGTGCGCCACCTGCGCGAACGTCTGCATCAGTAGCGCAACGCTGTCGCCATCCGCCGGCAAGAGATAGACCGCCGCCTGCTCCAGCACCCGCAGGCGATAGTCGATGCCGGCGTCGATACGGATCACATCGAGCCGCTCGTTGAGCAGGGCGATGGTCGGCAGCAACCGTTCTCGGTGCAAACCGTTGGGGTAAAGGCCATCCGGCGGGTAGTTCGAAGTAATGCAGAGCAGCACACCGGCATCGAATAAGGCCTGCGTCAACCGTCCGAGGATCATCGCATCAGCGATATCCGAAACATGAAACTCATCGAAACACATCAGGCGTGTTTCCTTCGCCACCTGAGTTGCCACCCGCGCCAGCGGATCAGCCTCGCTCTTGTGCGCGCGCAAACGCTCATGCACCTCACGCATGAAGGCGTGAAAATGCACGCGCCGCTTGCGCTGATAGGGCACCGCATCGAAGAAGCAGTCCATCAGGAAGCTCTTGCCACGCCCGACGCCGCCCCAGAACCAAACCCCCTTGGGCAACTCCGGTCGTACCAACAGTTTTCGCAACTTGGTGCGGCGTTTTGCCTTGAAAGCGATCAGGGCATCGTAAAACGCCTGCAAGCGCTCAGCGGCCGCCTGTTGCGCCCCATCGGCCACAATGCCGCGCGCGGCAAGCGCGGCATTGAAGGCCAGGATCATGCCGTCCCTGGGGACGTTGAGAATGCGGTGAGGCAAATCAGAAGTGCAAGGGTCGTTTATCCACGGCCAGGGCTGCCTCGTGCATCGTTTCGGACAAGGTGGGGTGGGCGTGGCAGATTCGCGCAATATCTTCGGCCACCGCACCAAACTCCATTGCCGTCACGGCTTCCGAAATCAATTCCGAGGCATTGGCGCCAATGACATGCACGCCGAGCACGCGGTCGGTCTTGGCGCAGGCCAGCATCTTGACGAAACCGGTGGTATCACCCTGCCCCAGCGCGCGACCATTGGCGAGGAAGGGAATCTGGCCGCTCTTGAACTCGATGCCCTCGTTCTTCAACTGCGTCTCGGTTTTTCCGACCCAGGCAATTTCCGGATGCGTGTAGATCACCCAGGGAATGGCGTCGTAATTGACATGCCCAGCCTGGCCCGCGATCAACTCGGCGACCATCACGCCCTCTTCCATGCCCTTGTGCGCGAGCATCGGGCCGCGGATGACGTCACCGACCGCCCAGACGTTTTCGAGATTGGTCTGGCAATAATCATTTACCTCGACGCGACCACGATCATCGAGCTTGAGGCCGACCTTGTCGCACCCCAAACCGGCGGTATTCGGCACACGGCCAACCGAGACGATCAGTTTGTCGCACTCCAGCTTGAAGGTGCCATCGCCTACTTCGTAGTCGATCGTAATTCCTTTTTTGCCTTGCTTGACGGTATTGATCTTGACACCGAGGCTGATCTTTAGCCCTTGCTTCTGGGTAAATGTCTTCCAGGCTTCCTTGGCTACGGCCGGATCGGCAGCAGCCAAAAAATCGGGCAAAGCTTCGAGGATGGTGACATCCGACCCGAGACGCTTCCACACCGAGCCCAGTTCGAGGCCGATCACACCGGCACCGATCACACCCAGACGCTTGGGCACCGCATCGAGCGCCAGCGCCCCGACGTTGTCGCAGATCGTCTTGTTGTCGACGGGAATGCCCTCGAGATGGCGCGGACTGGAGCCGGTGGCGACGATGACATGCCTGGCTTCGACGATTTCGCCAGCAACCGCAATCTGCCACAGTTCGTTCTCGCGTCCGGCGAGGCTGCCACGCCCGGCCAGCAAGCTAACCTTGTTTTTCTTGAACAGGCCCTTGATGCCAGAGGTAAGTTGAGTGACGATGTTGTCCTTGCGGCGCACCATCGTGCCGACGTCCATGGTCACGTTCTCTGCCGTAATGCCGTGCATCACGAAAGCGTGGTTGGCCTCGTCGAACAGCTCGGAGGAACGCAACAGCGCCTTGGAGGGAATGCAGCCGACGTTCAGGCAGGTGCCGCCGAGACGCACTTCGCCCTTCGGGTCGGCATAAGCTTCCGACTCGATACAGGCGGTGGCAAAACCGAGCTGGGCGGCACGAATGGCGGCAATATAGCCACCGGGGCCGCCGCCAATTACGACGACATCAAATTGCTTGTTGGCCATAGTTGTCGTCCCCTTAGATTTCGAGCAGCAGACGCGCCGGATCTTCCAGCGCTTCCTTCATCGTTACCAGCCCCAGCACTGCCTCGCGCCCGTCGATGATGCGGTGATCGTAGGACATGGCAAGGTAGTTGATCGGTCGGATGACAATCTGGCCGTTTTCCACCACCGGGCGGTCCTTGGTGGCGTGGATGCCGAGAATGGCCGACTGCGGGGGGTTGATGATCGGCGTAGACAGCATGGAGCCGAACACGCCGCCGTTGGAGATCGAGAATGTGCCGCCAGTCAGTTCTTCGAGCGACAGCTTGCCATCCTTGGCTTTCTGGCCAAATTCGGCGATCTTCTTCTCGATCTGAGCCAGACTCATCTGGTCAGCGTCGCGAATGATCGGCACGACCAGACCGCGCGGCGAACCGACGGCGATACCGATATCGAAGTAACCGTGATAGACGATGTCGTTGCCATCGACCGAAGCGTTGATCACGGGGTATTTCTTCAGTGCGGCAACGGCAGCCTTGACGAAAAAGCCCATGAAACCAAGGCGCACGCCATGCTCTTTCTCGAACTTTTCAGCGTACTTTTTACGCAGTTCCATCACCGGTCCCATGTTCACTTCATTGAAGGTGGTGAGGATGGCGTTGGTCGATTGGGATTGCAGCAGGCGTTCGGCGACGCGAGCACGCAAGCGCGACATCGGCACACGCTGTTCGATGCGCTCGCCGACGATGGCATCGGCATTGACGGCTGAAGGGGTAAAAGTCGGCGCTGGCGGGACGGCAGCAGCCGGCTTGGCGGCGGCCGTGCCGAGCACGTCGGTCTTGGTGACCCGCCCACCAGGGCCGGTACCTTGTACCACGGCGGCATCGATACCTTTTTCGGCGAGCGCCTTGCGCGCAGCCGGCCCGGTGCCAGACGCAGTCGCAGCGGCAACCGGTGCCGCCGTCTTGGTGGCAGCCGCAACAGGGTTCTCGGCGGCCTTCGCCGCAGGCGCGGCAGCCGTGGCTTTGGCAGTCGTGTCGATACGGGCAATCAACTCACCCGCCACGACGGTATCGCCGTTGCCCTTGATGACTTCGACGAGCACACCAGCATCGGGGGCCGGCAACTCCAGCACCACCTTGTCGGTTTCAATGTCGATAAGATTTTCGTCGCGGGCGACAGCATCACCCACATTTTTGTGCCAGCTGACCAGAGTCGCCTCGGCGACGGATTCGGACAATTGCGGAACTTTGACTTCGATGATCATGAGAGCGTCTCCTGAAGGACCGCCCCGAGGGAGGCGGCGCCCCCTGTGGGGGCAGCGAATGAAATGAGCGTGGGGGCCATGTTGGTCTCCAGAGGTTTATTTGCGCAGGCCGAGCGCAAACTCGACAACGTCTTTTTGTTCCTGTTGATGCTTTGCTGCGTAACCCACTGCCGGTGAGGCAGAGGCCGGCCGCGACACGACACTCAAGGTTTGTCCTTTCTTCACCAGATGCGTCAGGCGGTGGTGCTTGGCATACCAGGCACCCTGATTTTCCGGCTCCTCCTGACACCAGACCAACTCCTTGAAGTTGGGGTATTTGGCCAACTCCTCGGCCAGGCGGCGATCATCGAACGGATAAAGCTGCTCGATGCGCAGCAGCGCGACATTACCGATCTTGTGCTCACGTCGGGCAACCGCCAGTTCGTAGTAGATCTTGCCGGTACAAGTAACGACACGCGTCACCTTCTTGGGGTCAAGTTTCTCGACATCGCCGATCACGGTCTGGAAAGTACCGCTGGCCAACTCGTCGATGCTCGAGGTAGCGTCCTTGTTGCGCAGCAAGGATTTTGGTGTCATCACCACTAGCGGCTTGCGTTGCGCGCGCAACATCTGGCGCCGCAACAGATGGAATATCTGCGCAGCCGAGGACGGGTAGCAAACTTCCCAGTTGAAGTTGGCGGAAAGTTGCATGTAGCGTTCGAGACGCGCCGACGAATGCTCCGGCCCCTGGCCTTCGTAGCCGTGGGGCAGCAGCAGCACGAGGCCGCAGGAGCGACCCCATTTCGCCTCGCCCGAGCAGAGGAACTGGTCAATCACCACCTGGGCGCCATTGGCAAAGTCACCAAACTGACCTTCCCAGATCACCAGTTCACTCGGAGTGGCGGTAGCGTAGCCATAATCGAAGCCGAGCACCGCCTCCTCCGACAACACGGAGTCCCAGCACTGGAATGATCCCTGT
>CAJBAP010000411.1 GCA_903950295.1 uncultured Rhodocyclaceae bacterium | reverse complement strand
TCGACGAGGCAGCGCGGCCGTAACGTGTAGATAAAGTGCCGAGGCCAGGCCGAGCCACAGGTAGTTGGTGAATTGATTGGTCTGGCCCAATGGCCCGCCATGACGCGCAGCAAAGCCCGGCCACCCGAAGGAGAACAACCACGGCTGCAACAGGCTCAGCGACGCGGCCAGCATGGAACCCAGCAGGATTGCCGACGCCAGAATTCGGGCCAGCTTTGCCTGACCGACCTGAGCAGCCAGAAAGTTACCGGTGCAGGCAAGCAGCGCGGCCCAGAGCAGATACGAACCTGACAGCATCGCGAGTGGCGGCAGTGCAGTCAGGCCCAGTAAGGTTTGCAGCAGAACGATGGCTGCCAGCGCGAGTGCCAGGAGCGCGGCACCCGGCAAAGGCAGACTGCGGGCGCCGAGCAACGCAAGACTGGCAACCAAACCCAGCGCAGCCGCCCACCACTCCGAATAAAAAGTGGGTATCGGCGTCGTATGCCAAGGCAGCAGGAAAGGCACACTGACCAGCAGGGCTAGAGCCAGCAGGCCCAATCGAGTTGTCAGGGTTGTCAGCAATGGGGAGAGTTACGGAAACACAAGATGCCCATTATCACCTACCCAGAAAGTCGGCGCTGGCGGGATGAAATGCCCCGCATGGGGTACGGCGGCTCGGGAGGAATCCGGGCCTTTTGTTTGAGAGTTTCCGAGTGCTACACTTGTCCGTATGGTTCGGGAGATCGGATGAAGTTCGAAATTGTCGGAGACATCACTCACGTTGAAATCATCGCCCAAGGCAACGGCATTCGCGATCTTGCATTGCTGAGAGGCCAGCACGGACTCGGCAACTGGCGCAAGAAGAAAGGGATTGCTCACATAAAGTTGCCAGATGGCAGCATGGCAATGGCGGAGGTTCATTGGTATGAAGCGCACGGCATTGGCAAAGTGAAGCTCAAAATGAAGGAGTGGCTATGAAATTCGTTGTGTGCATCTCACGGGAAGACTGCGGGGATTTTTCCACCGGCGATTTGACGCTGGGGCGGCTCTATGAAGTACGGGCACCTGCCGATGATCATGGCATGATCAGAGTGATCGACGATAGTGGAGAGGACTACCTCTACCCTGACAGCCTGTTCGAGGCAGTCGAGGTAAAGAAGCAAACCGCCTCGCGCTTGCATGAATTGTTAGCTGCATAGAGTTCTCAAGAAAAAGTCGGCGCTGACAACACGGCGGCTCGGGAGCAATTCTGGACCGTTTGCATTTGCGGCCAATATCACGGCGAAATGCGGCTTTATTCGACCCGCAGTGAAACTGCCGGTGGCGCTACCTTAGCGGCATCCCGCCAGCCGTGCTGGCGGCGCTTTCCGTGGTGACCACATGAGATCAAAGCACACCCTGTTACTGGCCCTGAGCGTCGCCGCTGTCATGCTCAGCGCCTGCGCATCGCCCCCACCGGCCCCGCCGCCACCCAAGCCGATCATCGTCAGTGCAGTCGGCCATGGCACCTTGAGCAACCAGCAATACGGCCAATACAACCAGACCCAGCTGAAGCTGCTGGCCATGCGGGCGGCCAAGATCGATGCCTTCCGCAATCTCGCCGAACAGGTGTATGGCTTCCGTCTTTCCGGCTCGACGACGATCAGCGCCTTCGCCAGCCAGCACGACTACGTGCGCGTGCATATCGATGCCTTCGTGCGCGGTGCGCGCGTGATCGATGTCACCCAGCTGCCGGATGGCAGCTATCAGGCTCGGGTCGAAGCCGAATTGCCGCCCGATTTTCGCCAATGTCTGGCCGAGGGCAACTGCCCGCAACCGCCGAAACCCTCCGCCGACTGCGGCGAAGGTGGCTGTGTACCTGCCCCTGCCGCCTGCACGGGCGTTGGCTGCGCCTCGGCCAGCGGCGCGAATCTGGGCTGGAGCAACAAGCCTTGAAACCCTGTTGGCCCGGCTGGGCCGGCGGCCTGCTGGCCGCGCTGTGGTGTTCCGCCGCAATCGCGCTCGATGTAGTGGCCGAAGCCGAAGCGCCGATCGTCAATGACGACATGACGCTGGCGCGCCTGACGGCGCTACGCCGCGCCAAGGTGCAAGCCGTCGAGCAGGCAACCGAACTGTTGCAAGTGACGACGACAGCAACCCCGGCGGGAATGCATGAGCGTGCCACCTTTGCGCCCCAGGGTCGCGCGTTAGGCGCTCGCATTCTTGGCGAGCATGTGCATAAGGGGCGTCTGCGCCTGACGGCGGAGGTGCGCCTCGAAGAATCCGGGCAGCCGGCCACGTGCGGCGAGCGACCGCTACGCAAGGCATTGGTAACGACCTTTCCGCTGCGCTACCCCGAGCAGATTCGCCAAGGCGAATACATGGGTTGGCCACAAACGACGGCGGAAGAGCTCACGCGTCTGCTCAACCGTCACGGCCGACTGCTCTCTGCGCCGGCCCCGACCCGCATTCCGTTTGCTTCTGTCGATGCCGCCCCCGAGCCTGAGCGCAGCAAGCAGGGCGTGCCGCTCCTGACCCAATGGGCCAGCCAGGCCCGCGCACAATATGTGATTGCCGGCGTTTTCAGGGATTTCGGCACGGCCAAGAAGGCGCTCTTGATTCCCGAACGCCAGATGGTGGTGGAAGCCTACATCTACGACGGCATCAGCGGCGAAATGCTGGCGCGGCGGGAGTTTTCGCAGCAGGTGAGTTTCAGCTGGCAAATGCCCAAGACCCTGACACCGGGTAGCCGCGGCTTTGCCGAATCACGCCTGGGCGAGGCTTACTACGCGCTGCTCGGCGAGATTGGCCCCTGGGCAGAAAGCACCATCAGCTGCCTGCCATTTTCGGCACGGGTGATGCGGGCAGAAGGGAGCCAGCTGCATATCGATGTCGGCAGTGACAGCGGCATCGAAGCCGGGATGGAATTCGTGCTCACACGCACAGCGACCGCGCCCGTCACCACGGACGCCGGCGATGTGCTGGCGGGTGAGCGCATCCCCGTCGCGGGCGTCATCATCAAGAATGTGCAACCGCGCTACAGCGTGGCCGAGATCACGGCGAAGAAGAATCCGCCCACGGCGCGCCCCGGTGACGTGCTGTATGGGTTGTGAAAAGTAACTCTCTGTAAAAGTCGGCGCTGGCGGGACGGCATCGCCAGGGGCTTCAGCTAGAATTCCTGCATGAACCTGCGTCGCTTCGCCCTTCCCGCCGTCATCCTCGCTCTGCTTGTCGGGGGCGGCTACGGTGGCTACAAATTTTTCTTCGCCACCACCGGCGCGCCCGCTTACAAACTTGCCGCCATCGAAAGCGGGCCGATCACGGCTTCGGTGGCCGCCACTGGCACACTCAACCCGGTGGTGTCGGTGCAGGTGAGTTCGCAGATCTCGGGGCAGATCCGCGAAATCCTGGTCGATTTCAACAGCACGGTCACCGCCGGGCAGTTGATCGCGCAGATAGCGCCCGAAACCTACGAGCACCGCGTGCGTCAGGCCGAGGCCGATCTCGAGGCGGCGCGTGCGACCGTGGCCGTGCAGCAGGCTGAGATCTACCGGGCGAAAGTGAATCTTGCCGACGCCGAGCGCGATTACGCGCGCAAGCAAACCCTCGTTGCGAAGAATTTCATTTCTCCGGCCGAACTGGACAAAGTGCTGACGACAATGGAAGCGGCCAAAGCGCAGACGCGTGTCGTCGAAGCCCAGGCGAACAACAGCACGGCACTGGTCAAGCAGCGCCAGGCACAGCTGGGGCAGGCCAAGGTCGATCTCGGCCGCACGGAAATTCGCGCGCCGGTCGACGGCATCGTCATCAAGCGCAGCGTCGAGCCTGGGCAGACGGTGGCGGCCAGCCTGCAGGCCCCGGAGATGTTCATGATCGCGCGAAACCTCACCGACATGCAGGTGGAAACCGCCATCGACGAGGCCGATGTCGGCCGACTGAAGGTTGGCCAGGAAGCCACCTTTACCGTCGACGCCTTCCCCGGCAAGCGTTTCAAAGGCACGGTCAATCAGGTGCGTAAATCGGCGCAGGTGGTGTCGAACGTGGTCACTTACGTCGTCGTGGTTTCTGCCGCCAACCCCGAGCTGACCCTGTTGCCAGGCATGACCGCCAACGTGCGCATCGTCACCGCGCAAAAGGACAAGGTACTGAAAGTGGCGAATGCCGCGCTGCGTTTCAAACCACCGGCCACCAATAACGATGAAAAGTCGGCGCCGGCGGGACGGCAACCAGGACAATCAGGCCAATCAGGACAGGGCGGCCCGGGCGGCGGCATGGGGCGTGGCAAGGGTGGTGGTGCCGGCAAGCTCTGGGTGCTCGACGCCGAGGGCAAGCCAGTGGCGATCGAGGTGAAGACCGGCATCAACGATGGCAACCAGACCGAATTGCTCGAGGGCGACCTGGTGGAAGGTCGTGAAGTCATCGTCGGCATGAGTGCCGCCGCAGACAAGTCCAAACCGACACAGCCCCGCATGTTCTGAACGCATGAGCGCTCCACTGATCCGTACAGAAGCGCTCGCCAAGCATTACCGCCTCGGCAATGGTGACGCGGGTGACGTGCCGGCCCTGCGCAGCGTGTCGCTCGAAATTGCCCGTGGCACCTTTGTCGCCGTGATGGGGCCATCGGGTTCGGGGAAATCGACCTTCATGAACCTGCTGGGCTGCCTCGACCTGCCAAGCGGAGGACGCTACTGGCTCGACGGCGAGGAGGTGTCACGCCTCTCCGACGATGCGCTCTCCACCTTGCGCAACCGTCGCATCGGCTTCGTCTTCCAGCACTTCAACCTGTTGCCGCGCACTTCGGCACTCGACAACGTCGCCCTGCCACTGCTCTACCGCGGCCTGACGGCCACTGAGCGCCACGCCCACGCTGCTCAGCGCCTGCGCCAGGTAGGACTCGCAGATCGCATGGATCATCACCCCGCACAGTTGTCGGGCGGACAGCAGCAACGCGTCGCCATTGCGCGCGCACTGGTGGGCGACCCCGCGCTGGTGCTCGCCGATGAACCGACCGGCGCACTCGACTCGCGCACCGGCATCGAGATCATGGCGCTGTTGCAGCAACTCAACCGCGAAGGCATCACCG
>CAJBAP010000410.1 GCA_903950295.1 uncultured Rhodocyclaceae bacterium | reverse complement strand
AGCGGCAGTGTGGTGAGTGGTGGAGCGGATTCGGTGGGCGGACTGGTGGGCAGCAACCAGGGGAACATCGACACCAGCCATGTCAGCGACACTTCCGTGACCGGCGCGACTGCCCAGGTGGGAGGGTTGGCAGGTTGGAACGGCGGCTCAATCACCAACAGTTACGTCAATTTCGGTAGTCGAGGATATGCCCTCGGAGCTACAGATGTAGGCGGTTTGGTGGGCGTGAACGACTACGGCGGCAGTATCAGCGACTGCTCTGTTAGCGGCGGTTGGGTGAGCGGGTACAGCAACTATGATGGTCTGGTCGGCTGGAACGCTGGCAGCGTGAGTAACAGTTTTGTCTTTGGAACATTGGCTATCCTCAGAACCGATGTCACCCCTGCTGCTACGCAGGAAGTCGTGTCCGCATTAGCTACTGCTGGCGACCAATCGACAATATCTATTTTGTTGCAGGATATCCAGCAAAACGATCAGGTTAGTGACCAGACTAGTGGTGGCGATGCAGGCCAGTTTGGTTCATCAAACTCGGAAAGCCAGACGGGAAACGATAATGCGAAAACCACAAAAGATTCCGACAAGAGCAACTCTGCCGGAAAGCAGAAGAAGGCCAAGAAGAAGCAGGTGCAATGCCTCAAACAAATGACTTGATCTGGCCGTCGGCTACTTGAAAGTTATAAGCGGACGCATTTCAGCGAAGGTTTTATTGCTTGTCAGCGGCTAGATGTATTAGGAATCCCGACGGTCAATGACCGTTCCCGCCTGCATTGCGGTCGCTGGCACAGCGAACCCGAACGTCGCAAAAGGGAGTGCAAAACGGGCGCCCAAAAAGTCGGCGCTGGCGGGACGGCGCGCGCTACCTTGGCGCCATGCTGTCGGGCATTTTCACCGCGATCACCTGGCCTTTTGCACAGACCTTGCCCTGTGCCGACACGGTGATGTCGACGCTGACCTTGCGTTCCTTCACTTCGACCGGCACCCCGCGCAATTCGAGCTCCACACCTTGCGGCGTCGGCGCCAGGTAATCGACCTTGAGCGAACCGGTGACGAAGCGCAGGATCGGCGCCGTGCCCATGTCGCGACCTGCCGCCCGATAGGCGGCAGCCGAGGCCGTGCCGGTGCCGTGGCAATCGATCAGCGAGGCAATCAAGCCGCCATAGACAAAGCCGGGAATCGCCATGTGATAGGGCGCCGGCATGAAACGGGCGACGCTCTCATCTCCATCCCAGTAGCTTTTCAGCTGATGGCCGTGGGGGTTGTTCTTGCCACAGCCATAGCAGTGCCCCAGGTCATCTGGATAGAAATCCTGAAACGCCTTTTCGGCCATGAAGATCCCCTTCCTTTGCGGTTTGGCGTATGCCGGCAGTCAGCCCGCCAGCGCCGGGTAGTCGGTGTAACCCTTGGCGCCGCCCGCATAAAAGGTTGCATCGTCCCAAAGCGTAAGTGCGGCATTGGCTTGCAGGCGGGCAACCAGATCCGGATTCGAAATGAAGGGGCGCCCAATCGCGACCAGGTCGGCCTGACCGCGCGCCAAGATGGCTTCGCTGCGGGCACGATCAAAATTGCCACAAGCAATCAGCGCGCCCTTGTATGCCGCGCGCAGTGCCGGCAGCAGGGGATGCGTGGCATCGTGAATCCAGCTGAAGCTCTGATCGAAGATGTGCAGGAAACCAATACCGCGTCGCTCCAACTCGCGCGCCAAGTATGGGTAGGTGACGAGAGGTTCGGGGTCGATAGCCATATCGTTGAAAGTGCCATAGGGCGACTGGCGCACGGCGATGCGATCGGTTTCAAAAACGCTGGCGCAGGCATCGACTACCTCAAGCAGGAACCGGTAACGGTTTTCCAGCGAGCCGCCGTACTGGTCAGTACGATCATTCAGCACCGGGCAGCGAAATTGGTCGAGAAGGTAGCCGTTGGCGCCATGGATTTCGATGCCGTCGAAGCCGGCGCGCTTTGCCAGTGCAGCGGCTGCGCCGAAATCCTTCACCACGCCTTGTACTTCGGCGGTACTCAGGGCGACCGGCGCTTCGCAATCCGCCATCGCGGGCTGACCGTTGGCATCGATGATGAAAGTCTTGGTGACTTTGGCCGCAACATTTGAAACCCCCGCCGGCAGGCTGCCATCCGCATGCAATGCTGAATGAGCGACGCGGCCGCAATGCCAGAGTTGGGCAAAGATGATGCCGCCAGCAGCATGCACCGCATCATTCACCCTCTTCCAACCGGCAGCCTGAGCATCGTTCCACAGCGCGGCCGTACCGAGATAACCGCGCGCACGGTCGGAAACCGGCACGCCTTCGGAAATGATCATGCCGGCGCCAGCGCGCTGCCGGTAGTACTCGACAATCAGGTCATTGGGTACGGCATCGCCGTGATCGGCGCGGCAACGCGTCATTGGCGCCATGACGATGCGGTTGGCGAATGTGACGGTGCCATTGGTGAATTTGTCGAACAGCATGTTCAGTCTCCCTTTGGGTTGCAGGCACGCAGCACGTCGATTCTAACCGTGGAAAGTCGGCGCTGGCGGTACGGCGCTAGAATCGCGCTTTCGATTGCACTGACGGAGATTTCCATGCCCGCCTACCGCTCCCGCACCTCCACCCACGGCCGCAACATGGCCGGTGCTCGTTCCCTGTGGCGTGCCACCGGCATGAAGGATGGCGACTTCGGCAAACCGATCATCGCCGTGGTCAACTCCTTCACCCAATTCGTGCCCGGCCATGTGCATCTGAAAGACATGGGTCAGTTGGTGGCACGCGAGATCGAGGCGGCCGGCGGCGTCGCTAAGGAATTCAATACTATCGCCGTCGATGACGGCATTGCCATGGGCCATGGCGGCATGCTGTATTCGCTGCCCTCGCGCGAGCTGATCGCCGACTCGGTCGAATACATGGTCAATGCCCATTGCGCCGATGCCATGGTGTGCATCTCCAACTGCGACAAGATCACGCCCGGCATGCTGATGGCCGCGCTGCGGCTCAACATCCCCGTGGTGTTCGTTTCCGGCGGGCCGATGGAAGCAGGCAAGGTTAAATGGGGCGGCAAGATCATCCCGGTCGATCTGGTCGATGCCATGGTCAAGGGCGCCGACAGCACGGTGACCGACAAGGAATCGGATTCTTACGAGCGTTCGGCCTGCCCCACCTGTGGCTCCTGCTCCGGCATGTTCACCGCCAACTCGATGAACTGCCTGACCGAGGCGCTCGGCTTGTCTCTGCCCGGCAACGGCTCGATGCTGGCGACGCACGCCGACCGCAAGATGCTCTTCCTCAAGGCCGGCCGGCTGATTGTCGAACTGTGCAAGCGTTACTACGAACAGGACGACGCCACGGTGCTGCCACGCTCCATCGCCAGTTTCGCGGCGTTTGAAAATGCCATCAGCCTCGACGTCGCCATGGGCGGTTCGACCAACACGGTGCTGCACCTGCTGGCTGCCGCGCATGAGGCTGAAGTCAATTTCACCATGAAGGACATCGACCGTATTTCGCGTCGCGTGCCCTGCCTGTCCAAAGTCGCACCGGCCAAGTCGGACGTGCATATGGAGGATGTGCATCGCGCCGGCGGCATCATGGCCATCCTTGGCGAGCTGGATCGCGCCTGCTTGCTCAACCGCGCTTGTCCGACGGTGCTTTACCCGAGCTTGGGCGAGGCGCTCGAGTGCTGCGATGTGAAGCGTAATGAGTCAAAGCAAGTGCATGACTTCTATCGCGCCGCACCCGGTGGCGTGCCGACGCAAACCGCGTTCTCGCAGTCGCGCCGCTACCCCGCGCTCGACCTCGACCGCCAAAATGGCGTGATCCGCGACCAGGCCCACGCTTTTTCGCAGGACGGCGGCCTCGCCGTATTGAGCGGCAACATCGCGCGCAATGGCTGCATCGTCAAAACCGCCGGCGTGGATGAAAGCATCCTGGTGTTCTCCGGCCCGGCGCGCGTGTTCGAGAGTCAGGAGGATGCGGTGACCGCCATCCTCGCCGACCAGATCAAGGCCGGTGACGTGGTGGTGATCCGCTACGAAGGCCCCAAGGGCGGCCCCGGCATGCAGGAAATGCTCTACCCGACCTCGTACCTCAAGACCAAGGGACTCGGCAAGGCCTGCGCACTCCTCACCGACGGACGATTTTCAGGTGGCACCTCTGGCTTGAGCATTGGCCACGTCAGCCCCGAAGCAGCGCAGGGCGGCGAAATCGCACTGGTAGTGGAGGGCGATATCATCGAAATCGATATCCCCAAGCGCAGCATCAATCTCGCCATCGAAAAGTCGGTGCTGGCGGCACGGCGAAACACAATGGACGCAAAGGGAACTACCGCATGGAAGCCGGTCAGTCGTCAGCGCGAAGTTTCGGCGGCCTTGCGCGCCTACGCTGCCATGACCACCAGCGCGGATACCGGTGCAGTGCGCGACATCACCCAACTGAAATGAGCGAGTTCCAGTCGTTCTATAGCGGCCGCCTCTGGTCGCTCCTCTCGTGGGAGCAATTGACCGCTTTCTGGGGGCGCATCGACCCCACCGCCGGTTGGTATTTATATGCCGTGGGCGAACCCGTACCGGCAACGCCCGCCAGTAGCGAGCAGGTCAGTGCCTTCATCACGCAAATCGATGCCCTGCTGCACAAGGAGCATCACCATGATTATTGCGGTATCGTCTATGCCAATCAGCTGGACGCACCGAGTTTCATCAAGATTTTCGACCCGAACAATCTCGGCGTATCCTGCGGTTTTTCGGATAATCCACCGCTACCGGGCTGGATTCTCTCGCGCGTACCACCCGAAGACCTGCAGCCCGCAACACCGCTGCCGGAAGGTCGAAAGCGCTGGTGGCGTGGGTTGTTCGGCTGAGATCACTACTCGCATAACGTGTTATTAACCTGAGGATTCATGATGGCTACAAGCGCAAAATCGAAGGCTGTTAAGGCAACAGGCAAGACTCCCGCCAAGCAGATAAAAACGAAGCTAGTAGCCTCCAGGAGCAAGCCGGCAGCGAAAAAACCCACAACCAAGGCCACCGGTCAGGTACTGAGCGAATTGAAATCGCTGGCGAAGGAACTCAACCAGGCCGCCAGGGATCTGGGCAAGCGTTCAGTAGGCAATCCGAAAGATGTTTCGGTGATTCTCAGAAACGTCGAACGCATCACCGCCGAGGCGGCCGACAAGTCGCTGCTCGAAGCCGAGTCTGCCAAGCAACTGGTCAGCGAAGCGCACGCCTCGCTCGGCAAAGACTGGAACCGCAAACAGCTCGACGAGGTCCTCACCAGCGTCAGCAAACATCTCACCAACATCATCGTCGCGCAGGAGTTTCAGGATCTGGCGGGTCAGTCATTGCGCAAGGCCATGAAGGCACTGGTCGGTGCGATCATCGTCGTCGAAAGTGGCGGGCCGACCGAAGACCAGCGCCTGTCACAGAAGGATGTCGACAGCCTCCTGAAAGACTTGATGCCCTGAGGAACTAATAGTAGACGTATTTAATCAGGTATAGTCGGGTCTCCCCTTGGAGGCCGACCATGCCTGATGTTTTAACCAATCGACTGGCGGGCGAAACCTCGCCCTATCTGCTTCAACACGCCGACAACCCCGTCGCGTGGTTTCCCTGGGGTAAGGAAGCGCTCACCTTGGCGCGCACTCAGGAGAAGCCAATCCTCCTCTCCATCGGCTACTCGGCCTGTCACTGGTGCCATGTCATGGCGCACGAATCCTTCGAGGATACCGGGGTGGCAGCGGTGATGAACGAGCTGTTCATCAACATCAAGGTTGACCGCGAAGAACGTCCCGACCTCGACCAGATCTACCAGTCCGCCCACCAGATGCTTACCGGTCGTCCCGGTGGTTGGCCACTGACGATGTTCCTGACGCCTGATGGCGCCCCCTTTTTCGGCGGCACCTATTTTCCCAAGGAGGTTCGTTACGGCCTGCCTGGGTTTGCCGGCCTGTGCCAACAAGTTGACACGGTGTGGCGCACGCGCCGGGGCGATATCACAGCACAGAACGATGAACTGCGCCGCGCACTCTCGCAGCAATCCGCACCCGCCGGCCCTGCCCGACTTGATGGCGCGCCCGGCACGGCCTTGCGCGCCCTTTTGCTGGGTAGTTTCGACAGGGAATATGGCGGATTCGGTGCAGCGCCAAAATTCCCGCACCCGACCGATCTGGCGTTTCTGTTGCAGCGCCGCCATGACCCGCAGGCACAGGAGGCGACGTTGCTGACCTTGCAACGCATGGCAGCAGGTGGCATCCATGACCAACTCGGTGGCGGTTTCAGCCGTTATAGCGTCGATGAACGCTGGGAAATTCCGCACTTCGAAAAGATGCTGTATGACAACGGCCCGCTCCTGTCGCTGTATGCCGACGCCTGGGCGCTCACGGGTGACGACGCGTATCGACGCGTGGCCGAAGGCATTGTGGGCTGGCT
>CAJBAP010000409.1 GCA_903950295.1 uncultured Rhodocyclaceae bacterium | reverse complement strand
GTCTGGCGCAGCGCCTCGTTCTGCATCTCCAGCTCGATCTGGTGCACCTGCAGCTCGTGCAGCAGATCGGCCACTGGCTGATCGGGTGTCGTCGCTGGCGAGGCGGCGAGTTGCGCCTCGGCGGCGGTGCGCAGGGGCGAGTTGTTGTCTGGGTTGTCGGTCATGATGCGACTCCTGTATCGCGCAGCAGAAATATTTCCAGTTCGTCAAGCGGCAACGGCCGGCTGAACAGATAGCCCTGATAGGCATGGCAGCCGTGCATTTCAAGAAAATAGCGTTGCGCTTCGGTTTCGACGCCTTCGGCAATCACGTCCATGGCCAGTCCACGCCCCATGCTGATGATGGTGCGGGCAATGGTTTCGTCATTCCGGTTGCCCGGCAGGTCACGCACGAAGGAACGGTCGATCTTGAGCTGGTCGAGCGGCAATTGCGCCAGATAAGCGAGCGAGGAGTAACCGGTACCGAAATCGTCCATGGCAAAGCTCACGCCCAGGCGCTTGATCGCCTGCATCTTTTCGATGCTGCCGGCAACGTCCTCCAGCACCAGGCTTTCCGTCAGTTCGAGCTTCAGGCTGGCCGGATTGGCGCCACTGGTGGCAAGCACGAGGTTGATATGTTCGACAAAGTCCGCTTGGCGGAATTGCCGGGCGCTGACATTCACGGCGATGCGGAGATCACGGGTGCGTTCATCGTTTTCCCAGATCTTGAGCTGGGCGCAGGCGGTTTCCAGCACCCACAGGCCGATGGGCAGGATCAGGTCGGTTTCTTCCGCCAGCGGGATGAAATCGTTCGGCGGCACCAGTCCGCGTTCTGGGTGCTGCCAGCGCAACAGCGCCTCGACGCCGATCACGCGCTGCTCGGTATCGATTTGCGGCTGGTAGAAAAGCCTTAGCTCGTTGCGTGCGACGGCCTGGCGCAGCTCGGTTTCGAGGGCGCTGCGCTGGTCCAGCTCGGCCTGCATGGCCGGGTCGAAAAAGCGTATCAGGTTGCGCCCGGCGTTCTTGGCCTGATACAGCGCCAAGTCGGCATGCTTGAAGAGGTCTTCGACCGTATCCCCGGCATGGAACAGGCCGACGCCGATGCTGAGCTGGCATTGGTATTCATCGTTCTTGAGCAGGAAGGGCTGGTCGATGGCCTCGCGCAGCTTTTCGCCCAGGTGTCGGGCCAGGGCGGCGGCCTCATGGGCATCCGCGCCCAGATCTTCGAGCAGCACCACAAATTCGTCGCCGCCCTGACGTGCCACCGTGTCGCCTTCGCGCACGACAGAGCGCAGACGCTGCGCCACCTCGACCAGCAGCAGGTCGCCGGTATTGTGGCCACGGGTGTCGTTGAGCGCCTTGAAGTTGTCGAGGTCGATGAAGAATATCGCGCCATACTGCCCGCTGCGCGCCGTGGCGGCCACGGCCTGCCCCAGGCGGTCTTGCAGCAGGCGGCGGTTGGGCAAACTGGTCAGCGCATCGTAATAGGCCAGACGGTGAATCTCGGCCTCGGCTTCCTTGTCTGCGGTGATGTCGGAAAAACTGGCGACGTAATGGGTGATGCCTCGGTCGGGCGTATCGATTGCCGTGATGGTCAGCATTTCGGCGTAGATCTGGCCGTTCTTGCGCTTGTTCCAGATCTCGCCCTGCCAGCGGCCGTCATCCTTGATGGCTTGCCACAGGCGCTGATAAAACAGCGGGCCGTGGCGACCCGATCTGAGCAAGGCCATGGTCTGCCCAACCGCTTCAGCGGCGCTGTAGCCCGTCAAGCGCGTGAAGGCCGGGTTCACCCGCAGCATGACACCCTTGGGATCGGTGATCGCCATGCCATTCTGGGTCGAGAAAGCGACGGCGGCGATGCGCAGCTCGTCTTCTGTCAGCTTGCGCGCGCTGATGTCCGAAAGCGCAACGCGCAGTGCCGTCCCGCCAGCGCCGACTTTTTGCGGTGCGAAATCGAGCTGCGCCTGAAACACCGTGCC
>CAJBAP010000408.1 GCA_903950295.1 uncultured Rhodocyclaceae bacterium | reverse complement strand
TGAGCAGTATCTGACGCTTCACGGCCAAGTCATTCTCGGCGCCAATTTCCTGGGCAAACGCGAGATCAAAGCGCGCCTGCGCTTCGTGCGTGTCGGTGATCGTGGCCGTACCAACCTCGAAATTGCGTTTGGCCGACTCTAACTGCTCGGCGATGGCGATCTTCTGCGCTTGCGCCGTGGCCAAGGTTTCCTGTGCCAGCAACACATCGAAATACGCCTGGGTCACACGCACCATCAAGTCTTGTCCGGCCAGAACAAACTGGACCTCCGCCAGGGTGGCGGCCAGTTCCGCCTGCTGGTAGCCCACCCAGTTTTGCCAGCGGAAAAGTGGTTGTGTGAGCGATACGTTCCAGTTATTGCTGTTGAATTCTGCCGCGCGCTTCACCGGAGGCTTGTTGAGGGTTTCGTAATCGATATCGTTCCACTTCGTCTCGGACGATAGACCGATTGTCGGCAGCAGCCCGGCACGCCCCTGTGGCAATTTTTCCAGCCCGGCATCGCGCGAAGCCCTGGCGGCGGCATATTGGGCATCGAAGCTGCGGGCATCGCGATAAACCTGTAATAGATCGGCGGCCTGCACGCTGCAGGCGCTTCCTGCGAAGGCAAATACGATGAGAGTTTTCAGGGACAGCTTCATGCGGTACTCCGGTGGATCAGTAGGTGGGTGCGGCGGGATCGACATCGCGCGACCATGCCGCCATGCCGCCATAAAGGTTTATGACGTCGCCGAAGCCCTGCTGTTCGAGGAACATTGCCACCTGATAGCTGCGGGCACCATGGTGGCAGATCACAACGGTTTCGGCATCGCGCTGCAGCTCAAGGTAGCGCGCGGGGATCGAGCGCATCGGCACCAGCTTGGCGCCGGGAATGCGCACGACATCAAACTCCCAAGGCTCGCGCACGTCGATCAAGGTCGGCGGCGGCCGGCTTGTATCGTCAAGCCATTCCTTGAGCTGGGTGGCGGACAGTTGCTTCATCAGAAAGAGAAATTATTCGCCGCTTCGGCACCCTGCAAGAGGGGCACCATCGTTTCGATCAGATCGGCGCTGGCAAAAATATCCTCGGCCTGGCGGGTGATCTGGCGCAAAACCATCATCGGTGCCACCTCAGCGGGGGCGACAAAGGCAAACAGGCGGCCGCCGACTTTCAACTGGGATAGCAAAGTGGCTGGAACTTCGGCAACGCCGCCAGAGATCAGAATGACATCGTAGGGCGCCTGCGCGGGCAGGCCGGCCAGACCATCGCCAACTTCGATATTAACGTTGGCCATGCCGTCGTTGTTGAGGTTGCTGCGGGCTTGTGCGGCGAGCACCGGGTCGATCTCGACGGACCAGATCTGCTGGGCCTGCTCGGCCATCAGCGCCGCCATGTGGCCGGAGCCGGTGCCGATCTCGAGCACGCGGTCACTCGGCTGCAGGTTCATCGACCCCAAGAGTCGTGCCTCGAGCTTGGGCGTCAGCATCGCCGCATTTGCATCGAGCGGAATGGCGATGTCGGCGAAGGCGAGCGCGCGGTAGGCAGCAGGTACGTAGTTCTCGCGCCGGTCGGCATACAGCAACTCAACCACGGCGGTCGTCATCGCCTCGGAAGTGCGCAGTTGCTGCTGGATCATGTGGTGACGGGCTAGTTCGTAGTTCATGGCTTCGCTCTCAAAATTGGGGCAGGGACGAATAAGGCAAGTGCGCGCATTTTACGCCGGCTCCTTGACCCGATACCAAGCTGCGTAAAGGGCGGGCAGAAACAGC
>CAJBAP010000407.1 GCA_903950295.1 uncultured Rhodocyclaceae bacterium | reverse complement strand
CCTGACGCGCCGCATGGTGTCGTCCTCTGGTGACCCGATGATTTTCGTCTCGCTCAAGGACGCGCAGGAAATCCAGTTTCTCAAGGACAACGACGCGCTGGTGAATGAGCGCGTACGCACCGCCGCCAATCCGGCCTTCAATCGCCCCGGCGTGCCTGGCCTGCTCGAAGCCGCCCAAGCCAGCGCCACGCAAAGCCGCAACGTGAATGCCGTGCTGGTGCGCCTCGCGCCTGGCGCTGACCCCGCTGCCGTGGCCGGTGAAATCCAGCGCTGGAAGCGTCTCACCGCCTACACGCGGGCGCAGATGGAAGACATTCTGGTCGCCAAACTGATCGCCACCTCGGCGAAGCAAATCGGCATGTTCCTCGTCATCCTCTCGGTCGTCACTGCTGCGATCGTCGCCTTCATCATCTACACCATGACTCTGGCCAAGGTACGCGAGATTGCCGTGCTGAAGCTGATCGGCGCACAGAACCGCACCATCGCCGGCATGATCCTGCAACAGGCGCTCAGCCTCGGGTTGATCGGCTTTCTGGTTGGCCGTGTCGCCGCCGGCCTGTGGGCGCCCTATTTTCCGAAATATGTATTGCTGATGCCGGCGGATTCGCTGCGTGGTTTTTTCATCATCATGGCGATTTGCGCGCTGGCGAGTGTTGTCGCCATTCGCGCCGCGCTCGCTATCGACCCGGCGGAGGCTATTGGTGGATAACAAGAAACCTGCCATCCGGCTCACCGGATTGAAAAAACGCTACGGCGCCGGCGATGCCGCCGTCGATGCGTTGAAGGGTGTCGACATGACCATCTGGCCAGGCGAAGTGGTCGGTCTGGTCGGCCCCAGCGGCTCGGGCAAGAGCACGCTCCTCAAATGCCTCGGCGCGGTGATCGAGCCGACTGGCGGGCGCATGGAACTCGCGGGCGACGTGATTTATGCGGATGGCTGGAAGATCTCCGACCTGCGCGCGCTACGCCGCGACCGCATCGGCTTCGTCTTCCAGGCGCCCTATCTGATCCCGTTTCTGGATGTCACCGACAACGTCGCGCTTCTGCCGATGCTTGCCGGACAAGACAACGCCAGCGCCCGCAAACGCGCGTTGGAATTGCTGACTGCGCTCGACGTACAGCATCGTGCCGGCGCGCAGGTGTCGCAACTGTCCGGCGGCGAACAGCAGCGCGTCGCCATCGCCCGTTCTCTCGCCAACCACGCACCGATCATCCTCGCCGACGAACCCACCGCCCCGCTCGATTCAGAACGCGCACTCACCGTAGTGCGCATTCTCAACGAGATGGCGCAGCAATATCAGACTGCCATCATCGTCGTCACCCACGACGAAAAAATCATCCCTACCTTCAAACGGATTTATCACATCCGCGACGGCAAGACGCACGAAGAGGCGGGCGAGGGGCGGGTAATCTGAGAAAAGTCGGCGCTGGCGAGACGGCAACTAACAGTAAGGATTCCCACTTGGACGAGATGGGTCGAACGCTCGCTAATGCTCAGGCATTCCCCGTCAGTTGTGCGTAAAGCAAGGGCAGTCGATCTGGCAGGTCCTCGGGCTGCCTGACGATGGTGTAGCCGGCGGGGCCGAACAGATGTGGCAGGTAGCCGGCGGCCTCCCGATCGATGGTGACGCAGAATGGCTTGATGCCGTTTTTACGGGCCTCGATCAATGCCATGCGCGTGTCCTCGATGCCATAGCGACCTTCGTAGAGATCGATGTCGTGTGGCTTGCCGTCGGAGAGGATGAGCAGCAGGCGCCGGTTGGCGGGCTGTTTTTCGAGCAGTTGCGTGGCGCGACGAACTGCTGCGCCGATGCGCGTGTAGTAACCCGGCTTGAGTGCGGCGATGCGGCCACGGGCAATGGCATCAAGCGGCCGGTCGAAGGTTTTGATCTCGTGAAAGCGCACGCAGTTGCGCTTGAGCGATGAAAACCCGTAGAAGGCGAAGCGGTCGCCGGTTGCATCGAGTGCCTCGCCGAACAGCATCAGGCTGTCGCGGATGACATCGATGACGCGCTGCTCGTCATTGACATGCGCATCGGTGGAGAGCGACAGGTCGGCCAGCACCAAGCAGGCGAGATCGCGTTCGGTGGGGCGGTGATTGAGGTAGGCGCCCGCGCCCGAAAAGTGCCAGCCGGCGAGCCGATCGGCGGTGATACGCACGCAGGCATCAATGTCGAGCTCGGTGCCATCGGGCTGCGCCTTCTGCCAACGGCGCACCGGTGCCAGCGCGGCAAACTGGCTCTTCAGCTTGCGGGCGTGGCGGCGCAGGCGCTCGGGCAGCGGCTGCGGTGCGGCCTCGCGTGCCACCATGGTCTGCAAGCGGCAAAAGTCGGATTTCATGACACGGCGTTTCCAGTCCCATTCCGGCAGCGGGATGCCGGGGCCGAGCACGATGTCGTCCGCGGCCGCCGCCGGCAGGTCCAGATCGAAGCGTACTTTCGACGCCACGCGTTGGTCGCTGTCGGCGAGCGTCAGCTTGTCCATGCTCTCGGCGGCGCGGCCGGCGTCGGGGTTGGGATCGTCGTCGAGCGCACGATTCACCTTGAGGTATTCAGCCCACGAGAGCAGGCTTTCGGCACGAAACATCAGGATCATGGGCGAGGGATTGTCCGGCATCTCCGTGCGTTCAGCCTCGTAGCGCTTGTTCAGCGCCTGCTGTTCCTGCGGCTGGTCGCCGCCCTCGGCGTCGGCCGGCGGTTTGCTGTGCCTGCGCGCCAACGCTGCAGCAGGGGGGGCGGGATACAGCCACAGCGGCACCGGTTGCAGTGGCTTGGCCTTGGCGCGCTGCAGCGGCGGCAAGGCAGCGACACTTCCCGGTTCGCGCAGGGCCTGGCGTACGGCGTGCTCCTGCGCGGCTTCGTCCGGCGGCAGTTTTTCGGGGGCAATGCGCTCGGCAAGCAATGCCTCCACCAGGCGGAGATAACGCGCCATGAAGCCCGGATAGCGCGTCAGCGCCAGCAGTGTCGCCTGCTGGTTGCGAACGATCCACGCCTTTTCCGTCGTGGTTTGCAGCGCCTCGGGGCCCGCGCCGGCAGCCAGTGCAGCGAGCCACAAATAGAGATCACGGTTAAAAGTCGGCGTTGGGAAGACGGCTAGCGTGGGGGGCAGGCGCAGGGTTTCCAGATCAAGCGCGGCATGGGCGGTGCGCTCGTGGATGCCGGCAATGCGTTCGAGGAAACGCCGGCGTGCGCCGTGCCGGCTGTCAGCCGCCGCGGCAACCCGCAGGCCGGCATCGCCACCCAGGGCACGGAACATGACGCCGAGTGTCTTTTCGATGTCCTTGAGTTGCACGGCGGCAGCCGGATAATCGCGCCGCGCGGTCTGCGTGATCCAGCGATCCCAGATGCCTCCGATCCATTCTTCCATTCAGTTACACCGGGCGCCGATGAGCGGAAAAACATAGGGTTTTCCTGACATGGCGCGCAGCAGGCCGACCAGGCCGAGCAGGATCAGCGGGGTATGGATGAAAATGATGTAGACCTCGGCAGCGACCCAGGTT
>CAJBAP010000406.1 GCA_903950295.1 uncultured Rhodocyclaceae bacterium | reverse complement strand
AGAAGATGCTGGCCGACCGCGGCTTCCATCTCGAGAACACGCTCTACTGCAAGCTGATTCGTGCCCTCGTCTATTTCACCGAGGAAACCCAGTTGCGCAACATGGGCCAACCCGAGCGCCTGATCAAGAAGTCGCACGACGTCTATTCGAAAGTCTGGGAGCACCATCCCCACGGCGATCACGACGACACCCCGCCCGAGTTGCGCCAAGACAAGTAGTTGCCGCGTGAACGATCAGGAACTGTTGCGTTACAGCCGCCACATCCTGTTGCCGCAGATTGGCATCGAAGGCCAGGAGAGGCTATGTGCCGCACGTGTGCTGGTCCTCGGTGCCGGTGGTCTGGGATCGCCCGCTGCCCTGTATCTTGCCTCGGCCGGTGTCGGTACGCTGGTACTGGCCGACGGCGATACGGTTGACCTGACCAACTTGCAGCGACAGATTCTTCACCGCACCGATGCCGTAGGCCGCCCCAAGGTTGAATCCGGCGCGGCCACGCTCGCGACCCTCAACCCGGAATGTCGCGTCGTCCCGTTACAGGAGAGACTGGCCGGTGAGCGGCTGGCCGCCGAGGTTGCCGCCGCCGCTATCGTGCTCGATTGTTCGGATAACTTCGCTACCCGTCATGCCGTCAATCGCGCCTGTGTGAAGTACGGCAAGCCGCTGGTTTCCGGCGCGGCCATCCGCTTCGACGGCCAGGTGGCCGTATTCGATTCACGCTGCGAAGATGCCCCCTGCTACCACTGCCTGTTCCCCGAGGCCGACGACGTCGAGGAAGTTCGTTGCGCCACGATGGGGGTCTTTGCCCCGCTCACCGGCATCATCGGCTCAATGCAGGCCGCCGAAGCACTGAAGCTTCTGATCGGTTGTGGCGAACCGCTGGCCGGCCGCCTGTTGCTGCTCGATGGCCTGGCGATGGAGTGGCGCAGCATTGCGGTGCCGCGCGACCCGGGTTGCCCTGTTTGCGGTATGCGGGATTAAAGTATTTCCAGCAACTCCACCTCGAACACCAGCGTGGCATTGGGCGGGATCACGCCGCCGGCGCCGCGTGCGCCGTAGCCGAGATCCGGCGGAATCGTCAGCTTGCGTGTGCCGCCGACCTTCATGCCCTGCACGCCCTCGTCCCAGCCGGCGATGACACGACGGCCGCCAAGTGGAAAGTCGAAGGGATCGTTGCGGTCCTTGCTCGAATCGAATTTCTTGCCGTCGGTGAGCCAGCCGGTGTAATGCACCGACACGGTCTGGCCGGCGGTGGCCACGTCGCCCGTGCCTTCGACAAGTTCTTCGATCACGAGCCCGCTTGCAGTGGTGGTAGACATCATTTTCTCCCGATCAAGATAATCAAAACAGTTTGCGGTGACGGATGCGCGCCGGTGCGTGGGTGATCAGCACCGACAGCACCAGCACACTCCAGAACAGAGCCTGGCTCATGCCAAAGGCGTAGAACAGCATGCCTAGCATCAACACTTTGACGAGCATCGCCAGTCCATTGGCCTGTCGCAGGTAAGCGGGATCACTCCAGTGATCGAGCGCCATGATGCCGCTGCCACTGGCAACGAGCAGGAAGGCAAAGGTGCTGGAGGTGGCGACATCGACGGCACCCAGCAGCGCGGCACCGACCCCGACCAGGCCGGCGATGTGCAGGCTGCGCAGCAGGCTGATGACCAGCCGCCGGCCGGCAAAATCGCGACGGGTGACGGGCGCTGGCGCGCGCATGTCGCTCATGCAAACCGCGCCAGGATGCGTTGGTCCATGCCGACCATGCGGCGATCGGTAATGATCAGGCGGCGTGCGCCGGTCAGTTCGACGAGCTCCGGCAGGTTGGCCATGCCGCGCGCCTTGTCACCCAGCAGTACCGGGGCCTGATAGATCAGCAGTTCATCGACCAGGCCGCTTTTGAGCAGCGAACCATTCAGCTTCGTGCCGGCTTCGACCAGCACTT
>CAJBAP010000405.1 GCA_903950295.1 uncultured Rhodocyclaceae bacterium | reverse complement strand
GCGAAAAGATCGTCGCCGCCATTCTCGGGGGTGATGAAACCAAAACCTTTTGAATCATTGAACCACTTCACAGTACCTGTTGCCATGTCTTGAATATCCTAAAAAAACAATAAAAGGGGCGTACCCCTGGTTGGGACGACAGTCAAGACGGCGGTGATGAAGGGAGAACTACCGCGGGAACCGCAGGTAAGGAACCAGACAACAATGACACTGCTTGAAAATCGCTGGCGCGCACTATGCACTGGATTTCAGAATAAAGCAAATAAAATCAAACGACTTATCCGCCCAAGCCACGCCGGTACTGAATGGCCTCGGCCACGTGCGCGCCGCGAATGATGTATTCATCGGCCAGATCGGCAATGGTGCGCGCTACCTTGAGGATGCGGTGGTAGGCGCGTGCCGAGAGATCGAGTCGGGTGAGTGCCTGCTTGAGCAGCGCGGCACCGGCGCAATCGGGCAGGCAATGCAGTTCGATTTCTTCCGGGGAGAGCACGGCGTTGGCCTTGCCCTGGCGCGCGATCTGGCGTGCCCGTGCCGCCTCGACGCGCTCCCGGACTTTGGCGGAAGATTCACCCTCGCGTCGTCCGGTCAATTCTGTATCCGTCACTGCCGGAACTTCGACCATCAAGTCGATGCGGTCGAGCAAGGGCCCTGAAAGTTTGCTGCGATAACGTGCGACCTGATCGGGTGTACAGCGGCATTTTCCCGAGTTGTGGCCGAGCCAACCGCAAGGACAGGGGTTCATCGCCGCAACGAGTTGGAAACGCGCGGGAAATTCGGCACGCCGCGCCGCCCGCGAGACGCGGATGTGACCGGTTTCGAGTGGCTCGCGCAGGGCTTCGAGTACGCGCCGCTCGAACTCAGGTAGTTCGTCGAGAAACAGAACACCGTGATGGGCCAGTGAGATTTCACCGGGACGCGGCACACCGCCACCGCCCACCAGCGCGGGTGCAGAGGCCGAATGGTGCGGTGCCTGAAACGGCCGCCGTGCCCAGTGCTCGATGGCAAAGCTGCCGGCGAGCGAATGTACTGCCGCGCTTTCCAGCGCCTCGATTTCGGTCATGGGTGGCAGCAGGCCAGGCAGGCGCTGCGCCAGCATTGATTTGCCCGAACCCGGTGGGCCACTCATCAGCAGGCTGTGGTTTCCTGCTGCGGCAACCTCAAGGGCGCGCTTGGCCTGTCCCTGGCCTCTTACGTCGGCCAGATCGGGCATGCCTAACGCGGCCACGGCAACTTTTGGCACATGCGGCACCAGTGGTGCCACGCCGCTCAGGTGGGCACAAACGTCGAGCAAGCTGCGCGCCGGCAGGATGGTGGCGCGTGTAACCAACGCCGCCTCGTCGGCACTCGCGGCGGGCAATACAAAGACGCGCCCCGCGCCAAAGGCCGACAGGCACATGGCCAGCGTGCCCCGTACCGGACGCAATTCGCCCGATAACGAAAGTTCACCGGCGAACTCGTGCTGGTCGAGCGCATTGGGCACATTGGCCTTGAGCTGACCAGAGGCGATGAGGATGCCGAGCGCAATCGCGAGGTCGAAGCGGCCAGATTCCTTCGGCAGATCAGCCGGCGCCAGATTGACGGTGATACGTTTGGCCGGAAAATCGAAGCCACTATTCTGGAGTGCCGCACGCACACGGTCGCGCGCTTCCTTGACTTCGGTTTCCGGCAAACCTACCAGTGTGAACGACGGCAAGCCATTGGCCAGATGCACTTCGACGGCTACCTCGGGGGCAGAGAGTCCAGCCAGTGCGCGGCTTTTAAGTACGGCAAGCGACATCTTGAAAAAGTCGGCGTTGGCGGGACGGCGCTGGCGAGGTCTTACGGCTTGCGCTGCGTCGACAGTTCGGCGATTCGGGTCTCAAGCGCCGCCAGTCGTGACTGGGCGCGTGCCAGCAATTCTTTCTGCACTTCGAAATCCTCGCGTGTCACCAGATCGAGGCGAGCAAAAGAAGCCGTCAGCATGGCGCGCAAATTCTTTTCAAGATCGGCGATGGGTGTGGCGGCCAGTGCCGCAGAAATCTGGGCACTCAGATTTTCGAGAAGTTTGGGATCGAACATGGCGGCATGATGTTTGAATGCGACGCCCAAGTGTAGCACCGGGCACCGTATCTCTTGATGAATGCTGCGCTACGGCATGAAGCGCACCCTAGTGGTGCATTTCTTTGGTGCGCTGGGTCAAAGCGGTGCATCCCCCATCTAGGAGAATAGGATGAATTTCCAGAAAAAAATGTTCAATATATTGATTCATAAAGATAAATGTATTGTGGCACGCTACGTGCAATAGATCACTGCAAAGCTTTTTCCTTTCAGCAACCACTTTGGAGAATTCCATGAACAAAAAATTGATCACCCTCGCAGTTGCCGGTGCCCTCGCTTCCCCGCTGTTCGCCCTCGCTGCCGATGCGGCGCCCACGCCCGAGCACACCTTTACCGGAAACGTGACGCTGGCGTCCGAATACCTCTATCGCGGCATCGCCCAGACCCGTGGCGAACCGGCCATTCAGGGTGGTTTCGACTACGCGCACAAGAGCGGTCTCTATGCCGGCCTCTGGGCATCGAATATCACCTGGATCAACGATGCAGTTGCTGGCGCGAGTGCCGGTATCGAAATAGACGTCTATGGTGGTTACAAGGCTGCGATCAACGACGACTGGGGTTACGACGTCGGCATCCTGACCTATAACTACCCCGGTAGCGGCAAGACCCCAGGTGTCCTTCTCAAGCAGGACACTACTGAGATCTACGGTGCTGTTACTTGGAAGTTCCTGACCCTGAAATACTCGCACAGCACTACGGCATTGTTTGGCGCAGCGGAAAAAGGTTCGATCGATGACAAGACAACCGGTTCTGGTTACCTCGAATTGAATGCCGCTTACGATCTTGGCGACGGCTGGGGCATCACCGGTCACGTCGGTCATCAGAAGGTCAGCGGTAACAGCTGGGCTTCCTACACCGATTACAAAGTTGGCGTAACGAAGGATGTCGGCTTTGGTGTTATTGGCGCTGCCTACTCTGTTACCGATGCTAACGACAGTTGCACGGGCAATGCTGCCACCAAGGCTAGCGATTTCTACTGCTTTGTGAATAACAACACTACCGATGCCTATGAAGCCGGCAAAGGCCGTCTGCTCGTGACCTTCGGCAAGACCTTCTAAACCATAAAAACGCACTCCCAACCCCATCCCCTTCCCACAAGGAGTCATCATGAAACTCGTTACCGCCATCATCAAGCCCTTCAAGCTTGACGAAGTGCGTGAAGCCCTCGCCGCCGTCGGCGTGCAGGGCATCACCGTCACCGAGGTCAAGGGTTTCGGCCGGCAGAAAGGGCACACGGAGCTTTATCGTGGCGCCGAGTATGTCGTCGATTTTCTGCCCAAGGTGAAAGTCGAGGCCGCCATCAAGTCCGAACTGCTCGATCAGACCATCGAAGCCATCGAGAAATCGGCCAGCACCGGAAAAATTGGTGACGGCAAGATCTTCGTCTATGACCTCGAACAGGTCGTCCGTATCCGTACCGGTGAAACCGGCACGGACGCCCTCTGAGACCAAGGAGCCATATCATGAAAAAATTGCTCGCAATCGTGCTGATGGCCATGAGCCTCGGCATTTCGGGCTTGGCGGTGGCGGATGACAAACCCGCCAACGCCGTGCCCGCAGCCGCTGTTGCCGTCGCGGATGCGCCGGCGGCTGATGCCGCCGCACCTGCTGCCGTGCCCGTCCCCAACAAGGGCGACACGGCGTGGATGCTGATCTCGACTGCACTGGTCATCCTGATGACCATCCCCGGCCTTGCGCTGTTCTATGGCGGCCTGGTGCGCGCCAAGAACATGCTCTCGGTGCTGATGCAGGTGTTCGTCATCTTCTCGCTGATCAGCGTGCTCTGGGTGGTGTATGGCTACAGCGTGGCCTTCACCGGGGGGAGTGCCTTCTTCGGAGGATTCGACAAGCTCTTCCTGATGGGTATTACGCCAGAGTCGGTGGCGGCTACCTTCAGCAAGGGCGTGTATATCCCCGAACTGGTGTTCGTCGCCTTCCAGGCCACCTTTGCCGCCATCACCACGGCCCTGATCGTTGGTGCCTTTGCCGAACGCATCAAGTTCTCGGCGGTGCTGCTGTTCTCGGTGCTCTGGTTCAGCTTCTCCTACCTGCCGATGGCGCACATGGTCTGGTACTGGGACGGCCCGGACGCGGTGACTGACGCGGCTTCGCTCGACAAGATGCTCGCGGCTGCCGGTTTCCTGTATGCCAAGGGTGCGCTCGACTTCGCTGGTGGTACGGTGGTTCACATCAACGCCGCCATGGCCGGCATCGTCGGCGCCTTCATGATCGGCAAGCGCGTTGGCTACGGCAAGGAAGCCATGGCGCCTCACAGCTTGACACTGACTATGGTCGGTGCCTCCCTGCTGTGGGTGGGCTGGTTTGGTTTCAACGCCGGCTCTGCGCTGGAAGCCAACGGCTTTGCTGCCCTGGCCTTCATCAACACCTTTGGCGCCACCGCGGCGGCTGTGTTGACCTGGTCCATCGGTGAGTCCCTGGTCAAGGGCAAGGC
>CAJBAP010000404.1 GCA_903950295.1 uncultured Rhodocyclaceae bacterium | reverse complement strand
TCGCCATCGCCGGCAGCTCGGGTGCCACCACCCGCCTCTCCGACAACGCTACCCCGGCCAGCGCCACCGACTCCACCGTCATCGGCGGTAATGTCGAGTACAAGGCAACCGGCGGCTACTTCAGTGTGCAATCCTCGATTGCAGCTTCCTCGGGCGGTCTCTTTGAAGGTAGCGCCTCCAAACTGCAGGCCAGTGAAAAGCAAACGGTCAGCACCATCGACATCAGCTCGGTGGCAGGTGCCAACTCGGCAATTGATATCATCGACGGCGCCCTCGCCAAGGTGAATACGATCCGAGCTGACCTGGGCGCAGTGCAAAACCGCTTCAGCTCGACGATCGCCAACCTGACCACGACTGCTGAAAACATCACGGCCGCCCGGTCACGGATTCAGGATGCGGACTTCGCGGCAGAAACGGCGAACCTCACCCGCGCCCAGATCCTGCAGCAAGCCGGCGTCGCGATGCTCGCCCAAGCCAACGCCCTGCCAAACCAGGTTCTCACCCTTCTCCGTTAATGCTAGAAAAGAAAAGGACAGTAACTGGAAAATGAGGTAAGACCGGGGCAACCCGGTCACCTCCAAGGCAAGGAGAAAAGCCATGGCAATCAACACAATCGGCAATTCCGGCACACCAGCGCCGCTGCCGGCCGCACCGCAAGGTGCGCCCGTCCAGCCGGCGGCGGTGAAAACACCGGTGGTCGTGCCAGAGCCCGCACCGCAACAGCAACCAAGCAAGGAACAATTGCAAAAGGCAATGGAATCGATCAAGCAAATGGTCGAATCCAAGGCACCTAACAGTCTGCAGTTTTCTGTCGATAACGATACCGGCAAGGCCATCGTCCGGATTACCGATGTGAAAACTGGCGAGATGATCCGCCAGATTCCTTCCGAGGAAATGCTGGAGATCGCCCGCTCGATCGACAAGATGCAGGGCATGCTGTTGCAACAGAAGGCTTAGACACACGGCAATAAATTAAAAGCCCGCCCGACGGCATGTCGGTGCGGGCCTTTTGCATTGGTGTTGCTGCCTGAAAAAGTCGGCGCTGGCGAGACGGCAATCATCATTCGTATACCACACATATCATTTTTGTAGCATATGTTCCGCCCATGCCCAGCCCCTATGAAGAACAATCCGCCAGCGCCCAGAATGCGTATGCCGATGTTTTCAGCGCAGCATTGGCAACAACCCAGGCGGCGCTGCTGAGCACCGAGGGCAGTGTGATCGTCAATATTCCCAGACCCGATCGGTTTGCCATCCATAAGCTCATTGTTGCCGCCGAGCGGGATGTTTCGAGCACCGTCAAGGCCGTTAAGGATGTGCGGCAAGCCAACGTTTTGATCCAGTACTATCTGGAGCACCGGCCGGAAGATATAGCGGAGACGTACCGGGATGCCCTATCGCATGGCCCGGGCTGGCGCAAGCGCCTTGAAGGCGGATTGATCAGGCTGGCGAAGATCAACCCTGGCGCGGCTACCGCACTCCGAGGCAAATAAAAAAGTCGGCAAGCCTTGCCGGCAAGCTACAAATGTTTGCCGGAAAACCCGGCAACACAGTAGAAATAGGCACATTCACACTCTCTTTTCGTCATTAAAGCCGGCTGGCACGCTTGCTGCTAATCGTCTCCCAAGGAAATAACTTGAGCCCACATTGAATCTTGTTTGTGGGATGAGCCGATACACAGACATAGCAGCAGGACGCAAGCGACCATAAGGAGAGCTTCATGCCACAAGTCATCAATACCAACATTGCCTCGCTCAATGCGCAGCGCAACCTCAATGCCTCGCAGAGCGCCCTCGCGACATCGCTGCAGCGCCTCTCCTCCGGTCTGCGCATCAACAGTGCCAAGGATGACGCCGCAGGTTTGGCGATTGCCGACCGCATGTCATCGCAGATCCGCGGCTTGAACCAGGCTTCGCGCAACTCCAACGACGGTATTTCACTCGCGCAGGTTGCCGAAGGCGCACTCAGCGAATCAAATAACATTCTTCAGCGCATCCGCGAGTTGTCGATCCAGTCGGCCAACGCGACCAACTCCGCTTCGGATCGGCAGTCGCTGCAATCCGAAGTCAATCAGTTGATCTCCGAGTTGAACCGGATCGCCAATACCACCTCGTTCAACGGACTTAAGCTACTTGACGGGTCCTTCCTGGCCCAGGCTTTCCAGGTCGGTGCAGAAGCCAACCAGACCATCAAGGTTTCAGTTAGCGGTGCAACCGGCGACTTGCTCGGCATCAACAAGGTGGATACGAACAACGTGCGCGGCATCGAAGCCGCTACCGGCCGCGAGTACTTCCCCTCTTCCGGCGTCACCGGCACCGCCAACACGGCAGCCATTGATGTAACTGGCGCCAACGCCATCGGTGGGCAGACCCTGACTGTCCGCAACTCCGACGGTACTTCTGTCGGAACAATCATAGTCAATGCGGGTGACCCTGCCGCCACGATCGCTACCGCCATCAACACCTTTGCCGGTGCCACGCTGAGTGCGGATGCCACCACCACCGCCACCTTTGGTGCCATGGCGACGGGTGCCGATGCCGCCTCTGCCACGTTCCGCGGCGATACGGTTTCGGTCGCCATCAATGGCCAGACAATTCTTTACGAAATCGGTGCTACCGCGGCAGATACCAGCGCCAACATGCGCTCTGCCATTCAGGGCAACGTCACGCTGAATGCCGCTCTCACGACATCGATCGATGCCACCACCGGCCTGCTGACAGTGACTGACCTGACCGGTGCCGATCTTGATATCGCCGACTTCGACGTACTCGACACCTCGCGCGCCACGGTGACGATGCAGGCACTGGCGAATACAGACACTTTGGAAATCGGTCTGGGCGGCGCTTCCTACGCAGCCGCCAACGTCACCTACTCGTTGACCAATGCTACCGGTGGCGCAATCACGGCGGCCGATATTGCCGATGACATCGCCCTCGTGCTGGCAGGGGGAACCTCAACTCTCGGCGCCACGGTCACTGGCGCCCTCGCCGCCCACTACGACTTCGCGCATACTGCCGGGGCGGCCACGCTAACCTTCTCTGCCATGCAAAGTGGTGGCGCGGCGCAAACGTTCGCTATTGCAGACTCCGCTGCTAACGATTCATTAGTTGCCGTTGCAGCAGGCACCGGTACCGCTGCCGCTAGTGCGGCAGCCTTCACCGCAGGCACTGCTACACAAATCACTGCCGCCCCAACCGATGCTGCGTCCACTCTGTCGGTCATCGGTGCTCGCGGGAGCCCAGTTACCCTAACTGAAGCAGGCACTGACTCCACCATCGTCGCCGGCACTCTGGACATCTTCGTGCCCAAGGATTTCACCATCGAGTCCAGCACCACGACCGGCGGTCTCTTCACTTCGTCCGGCACCCAGACCCCGACGGCCAGCGTGGGCAATACCGGCACCAATAACGTTGCGGCACAGACGCTCTCGCTTTCGGGCCAGAATGCCACTCCCGTGACCGTGACCGTCCCAGTGGGTGCCACGGCAAAGAAAATCACTTCGCTCGTCAATGCCCAGGCTGACCTCACAGGCATTCAGGCGGTTGCGCGTACGCGCCTGACGCTTTCAAACCTGAGCACGAACCACGGCGACGCAGTGCTGTCCTTTGCCCTAACCGGGTCGAACACCACCACCCCGGTCAATGTCTCAGCCAAGGTCACCCCGACTAACTTGCGCGCCCTCGCAGACGCCATCAACGACAAGACCGGCCAGACGGGCGTCGTCGCTGAACTGAGCCGCGAACTGGACGCAGTCATTCTCTCCAGCGATGTCGGAGACGATATCCGCATCGAAAGCTTCAACAGCTCCAGCGCCATCGACACGGGCGGTACCGATACACCCTTAGTCGTCAGCATGAACGTGCAAGGTGGTGTTGCAGGGGAATATGTGGGTGACGCAGTCACGCTCTACGACGGGGGAGTTTTCGGTGGAATGGCCAATGCGCGCGCCACAGTAGTGGGTGGCGACGTAAGTTTCAAGGCAACGGGTGGTTATTTCAGCGTATCGTCAAACGTCGCGGACACTGCCGGTGGGCTATTTACGGGTAATGCCAACGACCTGCAAGCCAGCGTTCTGGATAACGTCGATTCGATCGATATCAGCACGGTGTCCGGTGCCACCCTTGCGATCGATATTGCAGATGGCGGGTTGGCCTTGGTGAACGGCATTCGCGCCGACCTGGGGGCTATTCAGAACCGCTTCACAGCAACAATTTCCAACCTCAACACGACCTCGGAGAACCTCTCCGCCGCACGCTCGCGCATTGCCGATGCAGACTTTGCCAAGGAAACCGCAGAACTGACCCGCGCCCAAATCCTGCAGCAGGCCGGCGTGGCGATGCTCGCACAGGCCAATGCTCTGCCGCAGCAGGTGCTGCAACTACTGCAGTAACAAACATCCCGTCCAGCAGGCCCGCGCTACGGCGCGGGCTTTTTCTTGCTATGCAGGGAACTTTCACCAATAATCAGGTCAACCATATTTTAGAAAGGGTTAGGCTATGAGGACTGTTGCGATTTACGAGGCCAAGGCGCGTTTTTCGGAATTGCTGGCCGCCGTTCAGGCCGGCGAAGAAGTGAGCATTACCAAGCATGGTAAGCCGGTAGCGCGGATGGTTGCCCCTGAAAGTCAGCAGGATTGTCAGGATGTCGCTGCGGCTTTCGCCAAGCTTAGGGAATTGGGGAAAGGGCTGGAGCTTGAGGGCGACATCAAGGAAATCATCGCGGAAGGTCGTAGATAATGTCTCTGGTTATCGACTGCTCGATCAGCGTCGGATGGTTTCTGCCGGGACAGACAACACCTTATACAACGGCTGTATCGTCTTACTTGAGCCGGGGTCAAGGAGTGCATGCTTGGGTTCCAAGCTTGTGGGGAATAGAGTTCGCCAATGTCCTGCGTACTGCTTGCAAACGTCGGAAACTTGACGGGACTAGGGCACAGGAAATTCTCTCAGAAGCCATGGGCTTGCCCATACGCTTTTCTCCGGACATGGCACGACCCGGCGATTTGCTCGGGTTGGCGCTGCGACATGACCTCACCAGTTACGATGCTGCCTATCTCGATCTGGCACTGCGCCTACAGCTACCGATTGCAACCCAGGATGCCGCCCTGCGTGAAGCGGCCTTAGCCTCTGGCGTCGGATTATGGAAACCCAGTTGAAAAAGTCGGCGCTGGCGGGACGACATGCGGACATGGAACGTATCCTGCTCTACAGATTTAACGGCGACAGCCGATAAATAAGGCAACCAAGGACACCCATCATGGCAGGACTCTCTTCCCCAGGCATCGGCTCCGGCCTCGACATCAACGGCTTGATTACCAAGCTGATGGATGCCGAGAAGTTGCCGCTTACCACCCTCGACAAGAAGGAGGCTGACTATCAGGCCAAGCTGACGGCGTTCGGCTCAATAAAGAGTGCCTTGGCCACTTTCCAGACCGCCACACAGGGACTCTCGTCATCCAGCAAATTCAGCACGGCTAAAGTCAGTGTGGCGGATGCAACGATCCTCTCCGCCAGCAGCAGCAGCATCGCCAAGCCAGGTAGTTACGCGATAGAAGTGAGCAAAATCGCCCAGAGTCAAAAAATTGCGTCGGGCGTGTTTGCCGACCCTGCCTCAACCATCGGCACCGGCACGCTAACGATAGACTTTGGAACCTATACCAGTGCGACGATCACGCCCCTAGTTGCCGCTTCTTTTTCGGTCAATGCGGACAAGACATCGAAGTCGATCACCATCGATAGCACGAATAATTCGCTCTCCGGCATCCGCGACGCGATCAATCAGGCCAACGCTGGAGTAACCGCCAGCATCCTTAATGACGGAAGCGGCTACCGTTTGGTAATGACGAGTAATGACAGCGGTAAAGCCAATTCGTTGCGGGTGCTGGTGAGCAACGACGGCGATGCAAACAATACCGACGCCACAACGGGACTCTCCCAACTGGCTTACGACCCACTGGCGACAGTCGGCAGTGGCAAGAATATTACCGAGAAACTTGCGGCACAGAATGCCGAATTCACTGTCGATGGTGTCGCTGTCAGCAAGAGCAGTAACAGCATCGGCGATGTGATTGCCGGCGTGACACTCAACCTGCTGAGCACAACGGCAACGGGCAAGCCTACCACGCTGACCGTTTCGCGCGACACCACTAACGTAAAAACGGCCGTCGAAGGCTTCGTCAAGGCCCACAACGACATGGCGGCGGCGATGAAGGAATTGGCGGGTTACGATTTCAAGACGCAGAAAGGGGGTCTGCTACAGGGCGACGCAACCCTACGTGGATTGCAATCACAGGTGCGCAGCATTATTTCGCAACGGCTAGATTACGCTGACGGTGGCGTCTCATCACTCTCTGATATCGGCGTCAGCTTCCAGCGCGACGGCGTCCTGTCGATCAACAGCAGTAAGCTTGACAGCGTCCTATCCGACCCGGCGAAGAGTGTAGCCGGCCTGTTTGCGATCATGGGCGTGCCGAGTGACAGCCTAGTGAGCTACGGCACATCGACAAGCGCCACGAAGCCCGGTCGGTATGGACTGAATATTACGCAGATCGCCACGAACGGCACAGCCACAGGGGCGAATGCGCTGGGTGCCAGCACAGTAATCGCTGCTGGAGCAAATGACAGTATCATGCTCAAGCTCAACGGCAACAGCGCCACGATAACACTCAACGCCGGCACCTACACACAGGACGAACTGGTCGCCGAATTACAGTCCAAGATCAACAGTAGTAGCTGGTATCAGTCGCATGGCCACAAAGTATCCGTAGCCCAAACAGCAGGCATCCTCAAGCTAACCTCGACGCTCTATGGTTCATCGTCGAGTGTGGTGGTGACTGGCGGTAATGCCGCAGCAACCTTGTTCGGCTCGACCACGAGCATCACCGGTGTCGATGTGGCCGGCGAAGTTGGCGGCGTGACCGGTACTGGCGCGGGTCAGGTACTTACTGGTGCGGGTGATGCGGGTGGCTTGCAGTTACTGATCCAAGGCGGCAACACCGGAGCACGCGGCACGGTAGGTTTCTCGCGCGGCATCGCCTGGCAACTCGGCCAAACGCTGACAGGAATGCTAGGTACAGAAGGCGCCCTCGCCAGCCGTACCGAGGGAATTGACCGCTCGATCACGGACATCGATAGTCGCCGCGAGGTGTTAAACAAACGGATGGCCGACATCGAAAAGCGCTATCGGGCGCAGTTCAATGGGCTCGACCAGCTCATCGCATCGATGCAGCAGACTTCGACTTACCTGACACAACAACTCGCCAACCTGCCTGGATCGTCCAGCAGCAAGTAACCTCCCCCGGAGACTTCATCATGTTCCAGACCATGAACAACCCATCTGCTGCCTACACGAGGGTAGGACTCGACATGGGCGTCGAGGTTGCAAGCTCGCACAAGCTTATCCTCATGCTCTATGACGGAGCCTTGCTCGCGCTGGCAACCGCACTGTCTTACCTCGAGCAAGGGGATAAATTGACGATGAGCAAAGAGATCATGAAGGCAAGCAACATAATCGCCCAAGGCCTGCGCGACAGCATCGCATCCAAGGATGGCGGTGAACTTGCAGATCGCCTCGCGGCGCTCTACGACTACATGAACGTGCGCCTGCAATTCGCCAACATCAAGGGCGACAAGAAGATTATCGAGGAGGTTTCCGGGCTTCTTCATGAACTGCGCGGGGCCTGGGAGGAAATAGCCAAAGATCCCAGCGTTGTTTCCGACAGCAGAAGGGCGGCGTGATCGCTACCATGCTGCTGATGCCTGCCCAGATCGAGATCTACGAACAAATGTGTGCGCTCTCCAACCGCATGGTGGAGGCGGCCCGTGCCAACGATTGGGACAGCCTGATCGATCTGGAGCAATCCGTGGCCAGCCTGCGCGCCAGCTTGATGAATGAAGCGGACAGCAATTCGCCCGACCCTGTCGAGGCGAAGAAGAAGCGCGACATGATCCAGCGCATCCTGAAAGACGATGCCGAAGTACGCCGCCATACCGAGCCCTGGATGGAACATGTGCGCCACTTTCTGAACGGCGACGCGCGCAAGCGCCAGGTCGACCGGGCTTACGGCACGGGCGGTTAGCTTTGCCATGCTGTCGCATGCGTCAGCAACCCGATGACAGATAACGCATGGCCCTGATCCCCTCCGATGTCGGCATCCGCATGCGGCTGCAAAATGAGGCGAGTCTGCTGCAGCCGCTGTCGCCGGTGCACGAGATTCCCTCCGACTTGCCGGAGCTGCGCACGGGGCAAACCTTCTCGGCACGCATTCAGGAAGTTCTGCCCGACAACACCTACAAGGCACTGGTTGCGGGCAAGCAACTAACGCTGCAACTACCCGAGGGAGCAAAACCGGGAGATCAACTCGAACTGGTGGTGATCGACCGCTCGACGAAGGTGGTGATCGCCAAGCAGGTGGAAGGTGCAGCTCTAACCGCTACCGAGACCGGACCTTACCCGTTCGCCAAATTTAGCCCGGCGGCACGCATGATTGGCAACTTGTTGCCTGCTGAGGGCACGGCACCGCCACCGGCACAGTTGAATCGCGGCCAGCCGCTGCTGGCGCAGCCGCCCCTGGCGCAAGGTGCTGCCGTCCTGCTGGCGCCGACTTTGGAAAAAGCGGTAACGCAAAGCGGCATGTTCTATGAATCGCATCAGGCGCAATGGGTAACGGGCAAGCTGCCGCTCGCGCAGCTGTTGCAGGAACCGCAGGGGAAGCTATCGCAACCGCAGGCGTTTGTACTGGCAGCACAAGAACGGCTGGCAGCATCTCAGCCAATGGCTCGGGCCGACGCTACCCAGGCCACGGCACTAGAACGCAACGCTACAGCTGAGTCTGCGCGTCAGCCAGCAGCACCCAACCTCAACTTGTCGACAACGGCAGCTCCGCAATCATTTCTGGCGGGCGACGAAAAAGTCGGCGCTGGCGGGACGGCAAACACCTCGACGCAGGCCGCCCCACTGTCGCAGCAGGTGCCGGACGAGTTACGCCCCCTCGTGCAGCAGCAACTGGAGGCTGCGTCAACCCAACGCATGTTCTGGCATGGCGAAGTCTGGCCGCAGCAGCAGATGGAGTGGGAAATTGAAAGGGATGGTCGTCGCGAGGGTGGTGAAACCGGTGAAGAGCAAGCCAGCTGGCGCACTGGGCTCTCACTCACCACGCCGCGTCTCGGGCGGATCGATGCCAACCTGCAACTGGCGGCCGACGGCGTACGCATCACGCTGGCTACACCCTACGGTGCCAGCGCGGCCGATCTGCGCGATGCGGCACCGAAGCTCGCCGAGGCGCTGGCCGCCGCAGGTGTGCCGTTGCTGGCGCTCAACATAAAACACGAAGATGAGTACCCTGCCGGGCAAGGATAACCACGACGGCGGCGGACCTCGCGCCCTGGCGGTGGCACTGAAATATGCGCCCGGTGACGCGGCGCCGAAAGTTGTGGCCAAAGGGCGCGGGTTGATCGCCGAGGAAATCATTTCGCGGGCCCGTGAGCATGGCGTGTATGTGCATGAGTCGCCGGAGTTGGTCACCCTGCTTTCTGAGGTGGATCTCGAGGACCGCATCCCCCCTGCCCTGTATATCGCCGTGGCCGAATTGCT
>CAJBAP010000403.1 GCA_903950295.1 uncultured Rhodocyclaceae bacterium | reverse complement strand
TATGCCTCATTGTGCTACCTCCAGCCACTTGACCAAAGTCTCGAACAGTATTTCCGGGTCGACCGGTTTGCCAAGGTGGTCGTTCATGCCGGCCTCAAGGCAGACCATGCGATCCTCATCGAAGGCATTGGCGGTCATCGCCAGAATCGGGGTTGCCGCATAGCCCGGCAGGGCGCGAATAAGCTGCGCCGCCTCGACGCCGTTCAGGTTCGGCATCTGCATGTCCATCAGGATCAAAGCGTAGCGGTTGTGTTTGGCCAGTTCCACCGCCTCCGCGCCATCTGCCGCCAGATCCACCGCGAGCCCGACATCTTCCAGCAGCATCAGCGAGACTTCCCGGTTGATCGGCTCATCTTCCGCCAGCAAAATACGGGTGCCGGCATATTTCGCCTGCAGCGTTGCCTCGGCCTCGCCCTGGACAAAAGTCGGCGCTGGCGGGACGGCACCCGCTGCCGCCTTGAGCACCTGCACGGTGAGCCAGAAGGTGCTGCCCACCCCGGGCTGGCTGCTCACCCCGACATCGCCGCCCATCATCCGCGCCAGACGCTGGCTGATCGCCAGCCCCAGCCCCGTACCGCCGTACTTGCGGGTCATCGAACCGTCGGCCTGCTCGAAGGCGGTGAATAGCCGCTTTTGATCGTCGGCGGAAATGCCGATGCCGGTATCTTGAATCTCGAAGCGCAGCAGCACATCGGTGGCGCTTTCCTCACTGATCCGGGCGCGCAGGGTGATGGTGCCCTGTGGGGTGAATTTGACGGCATTGCCGGTCAGGTTGATCAAGATCTGCCCCAGCCGCATCGGGTCACCGCGCAGCAGGGTGCCCGCGATTTCCGGCGCCAGGTCGAGCTGCAGTTGCAGATGTTTTTCCGCCGCCTTGTGGCCGATCATGCTGGACAGGTTTTCCAGCACCTCGCCGAGCTTGAAATCCACCTGTTCGAGCGTCAGGCGCTCGGCCTCGATCTTCGAGATGTCGAGAATGTCGTTGATGACATGGAGCAGGTGCTCGGACGCCGTGATGACCTTGGTCAACTGATCGACCTGCTTCGGGTCGGTAACCCGCCGCAAGACGAGGTCGGTCATGCCCATGATGGCATTCATCGGCGTGCGCAACTCGTGGCTCATGTTGGCGAGGAAGGTACTCTTGGCCCGGTTGGCCGCCTCGGCGGCTTCCTTGGCGATGGAAAGGGCCGCGGTGCGCTCCGCTACCTTGTCTTCGAGATGCAATTGGTGCTGGCGCAGGTCTTGTTCGAGTTTGCCGCGCACCAGTGCGTAGCGCAGGGCGCGGCCCAGCATGTCCTGGTCGAACCGGCCCTTGACCAGGAAATCCTGTGCGCCGGCTTTGAGCGCATCGAGGGCAAGGCTGTGCTCGTCGCTGCCAGTAAGCACCACGATCGGCACATCGGGCGCGGCGGCGTGCATGGCGTGCACGGTGGCGTGCCCCGCAGAATCCGGCAGCGAAAGATCAAGCAGGATCGCATCGGGCCTGTCCGCCTTGGCCATTGCCACACCTTCGGCCAGCGTCTTGGCCCACCGTGGTTCCGGGTTGCCGCTGTGACTAAAGCCCGCCATGCGCAGATGGACCCGCACCAGGCCGAAGTCGCCGGGATCGTCTTCGACGACGAGGATGGCGACGTTGTTTTGGACCAGGTTAGTCATGCGATTTCTCCGAATTCATTTCGGCAGATGCGATTGGCGCACCAGATCAATCCAGTAGTTGCCGAGGCCGCGAATGTCGGCCATGAACTGAACCATATCGACCGATTTGGTGATGTAACCGGCAGCGCCGAGGTGATAGGCGGCCACCACGTCGCGTTCGACGTCCGAGGTGGTCAGGATTACCACCGGAATATCCCGCAGGGCCGCGTCCTGCTTGATTGCCGCCAGGCACTCGCGGCCGTCCATGCGCGGCATGTTGAGATCGAGCAGGATCAGGTTCGGACGCGGCGCGGCGGTGAAGCGCGGGCCTTGCCGGCGCAGGAATTCCAGTACCTCGCGGCCGTCGACCACATGATGCAGGTCGGCTGGAATTTGGTT
>CAJBAP010000402.1 GCA_903950295.1 uncultured Rhodocyclaceae bacterium | reverse complement strand
CCGCATCCGCACATTTCCGCCCCCGTTGCCGTATGAAAATTCTGGCGGGGGATTTGGGCGGTACCAAGGCGCTTCTCGGCATTGCCGAATTTGACGGCGATACCCCGCGTTTCATCCTGACACGCCGTCTCGCCAGCGCCGACTTTTCCGGTGCCGATGCGTTGCTGCGGCAGTTTTGTACCGACGCTGCAGATGAACTTGAAGGCGTCACGGGCGCCTGCCTGGCTATCGCCGGCCCGGTGAGCGACGACGGCCGCCAGGCGCGCTTTACCAACTTGCCATGGCAAGCCGATGCTGCCCTGCTGGAGCAGCAATTGGGCATGCCGCTGACGCTTGCCAACGATTTCGTCGCCGTGGCCGCCGGTATCGCCACCCTGTCGGCCGACCAGCACCTTGCCTTGCAGACGGGCGAACCTCTGGCCGATGGCGTGCGACTGGTGATAGGCGCGGGTACGGGGCTGGGCATGGCTACGCTGGTGCCTTTGGATGATCCGGCTGGCAGCTTCAAGATTCTGCCCGGCGAAGGCGGGCATATCGGGTTTGCGCCCGCCGATGCAATGCAAGCGCGGGTCTGGACGGAACTGCTTGCGGCGCACGGCCGTGTTACCGCCGAACAAGTGATTTCAGGGCCGGGCATCGCCGCGATCCATCACGCGCTGACCGGGGCAACTGCCGATCCGGCGGAAATTACCGATCTCGCTTTGGGCGGTAATGTCAGCGCGCGACAGACGGTAGAGGTTTTTCTTGCCGCCTACGGTGCCTTTGCCGGCGACTTGGCGCTGGCGCTGCTGGCGCGCGGCGGCGTTTTTCTGGCCGGCGGCATCGCCGCAAAAATTATGCCGCTGCTGAGGAATGGCACTTTTCTCGCGGCTTTCAATGCCAAGGCCGGGCATGCCGATCTGGCGCGTCGGATGCCCGTGCATGTGGTGACTGACCCCGAAATTGGCCTGCAAGGCGCCGCCGCGCTAGCGCGACGTCTGCTTGGGCATTGATCGAAGTCAATAAACTGAAACATGCGTGGTGTATAAACTCTCGCTTAACTATAACGATTAACCCTTCAACAAAGAGGAGACTGTAATGGCAACACCAACTAAGGTCGGTGACAAACCGGCAAAAGCAAAACCTGCGGCAGCCGCTAAAACTGCTGCCAAGCCTGCTGCAAAACCTGCCGCCAAGCCCGCAACCACGGCAAAGCCGGCAGCGGCAAAAAGCACTGCCAAGGTCGTGAAGCCCGCGGCCAAGCCGGTTGCTGCCAAGGCGACAAAACCGGTTGCGGCGAAGCAGCCCGCAGTCGCGAAGAAGCCCGTAGCCGCCAAGGCAAAGGTCAAAGCTTTATCACCGGATCAGCGTCGTTTCTATATCGAAGTTGCTGCGTATTTCATCGCCGAGCGCCGTAGCTTCAATAGCGATCGCCAACTGGGTGACTGGGTGGAGGCCGAAGCCGAGATCGATCGCCTGCTGCGCGAGGGAGTCCTCAATCCGTAATTAATTCACGCCGTATCTACCCATACTCCCGCCCGCCAGAGGGAGCCCAACCCGCAGCAAGTGGGTGGGCACAAATAAAAAATACGCGGCGGGTATGCCGATTTGCATTCAAGGGAGCAACACATGCACCACGATCTGCCGCTCAACGACCCGCAGGCCATGCACGGCCGCTTTGTCAGTCACCTGACGCGCTCGACTTACGCCATCATCCTCGCCGGTGGTCGTGGCAGCCGCTTGATGCAACTCACCGACTGGCGCGCCAAACCGGCCGTGCCCTTCGGTGGCAAGTTCCGCATTCTCGACTTCACGCTCTCGAACTGCGTCAATTCCGGCATCCGCCGCATCGGCGTGGCCACGCAATACAAGGCGCAGAGCCTGATCCAACACTTGCAGCGCGGCTGGAGTTTTCTTGATGGCCGCTTTGACGAATTCATCGACCTGTTGCCGGCGCAACAACAAATCGGCGAGGACTGGTATCAAGGTACCGCCGATGCGGTGTTCCAGAACATCGATCTGTTGCGCCGCAACGCCCTCAAGTATGTGCTGATCCTCTCCGGCGACCACATCTACAAGATGGACTACGGTCGCATGCTGGCCCAGCATGCCCAGACCGAAGCCGACCTGACCGTCGCCTGCATGGATGTGCCGCTCGAAGAAGCCAGTGCCTTTGGCGTGATGGGGGTGGATGAGGAAAATCGCATCACCAGCTTCCTGGAAAAACCGAAAGACCCGCCTTGCATTCCCGGACAACCTGACCGCGCACTGGCCAACATGGGCGTCTATGTCTTCAACGCCGCCTTTCTCTTTGAGCAACTGATTCGTGATGCCGACGATCCGCATTCGGATCATGATTTCGGCAAGAACGTCATCCCGCATGTCATTTCCCGCTACCGCGGCTTTGCTCACAGTTTCACCGAAAGTTGTGTCGGCGCGCCGGAAAGCGGCATCCCGTACTGGCGCGATGTCGGTACCGTCGATGCCTATTGGGAAGCCAACATCGAATTGACCAAGGTTTCGCCCGAACTCAACATGTACGACGAGGACTGGCCGATCTGGACCCACCAGGCACAGCTGCCGCCGGCCAAGTTCGTCTTCGACGAAGACGATCGCCGCGGGGTCGCCATCGATTCGCTGGTGTCAGGCGGCGACATCATCAGCGGTGCTACCGTACGCCGCTCCCTGTTGTTTTCGAGCGTCATCGTCCATAGCTGGGCCGAGGTCGAGGACTCCGTGATCCTGCCGAATGTGGAAATCGGCCGCCATGCCAAGATCCGGCGGGCGGTCATCGACAAGAACTGCAAGGTTCCAGAAGACATGGTGATCGGCTACGACCTGGAGCAGGACAAGAAGCGTTTCCACGTCACCGAAAAGGGCATTACGCTGGTTACGCCGGAGATGCTCGGGCAGAAGATTCATCAAATCCGCTAACGCACGCGGCACCTGTTTTTTTACCGAGCATCCCATGAGTGCATCACGACTCGATCTGGTCTTTCTCTGGCATATGCACCAGCCGGATTATCGCGATCATGCGAGTGGCGAGTGTGTGATGCCCTGGACCTACCTGCATGCCATGAAGGATTACACCGACATGGCGGCGCACCTGGAGCGTCATCCGACCATCCGGGCGGTAGTGAATTTCGTCCCGGTGCTGCTTGATCAGATCGACGACTACATCGAGCAGTTTGCTGCGGCGCAATTGCAACCATTGCAACCATTGCACCCCGAGGGCTTTCGCGATCCGCTGTTGCGTCTGCTGGCCGCCCCTGATCTCGATGCGTTGGAAGCTGACGAGCGCAAGTATCTGCTCGAAGCCTGTTTTCGCTGCCACCACGCCACCATGCTGGCACCCTTTTCGCACTACCAGCGGCTGCACGAACTCCATGAGTCTTTGGCGCGCGAAGGCGAAGCTGCCCTGGCTTACCTTTCCGGCGCTTACCTGGCTGATCTGGTGACCTGGTATCACCTGGCCTGGACAGGGGAAACCGAGCGCCGGCGCGAGCCGCTGCTGGCGCAACTGATGGCCAAGGGAGAGGGTTACAGTCTGGCTGATCGCCAGAGTTTGCTGGCGTTCATCGGTAACGCGCTCGCGAATCTGGTGCCGCGTTATCGCGCCTTGCAGGTGCGGGGCCAGATCGAACTTTCGTCCACACCGGCCAGTCATCCGCTGTCGCCATTGCTGCTTGACTTTCAGTCGGCACGCGAAAGCCTGCCGGAATCTGCCCTGCCACTTGCGACGCTCTATCCGGGCGGACGCGAGCGGGTACGCAAGCACCTGACGTTGGCCAGGGAAAGCCACACGCAGCGTTTTGGCCAGCCACCGACCGGCATGTGGCCGGCTGAGGGCGCATTGTCGGCCGACTTCGCTCATCTCCTCTCGGCGGCAGGATGCCGCTGGGCGGCCAGTGGCGAAAATGTGCTGCAGCATAGCCTTGGCGCTGCGGTCACCGCTGCCGGCGGTCATGCCTATCACCCGTGGCAACTGGCTGAAGCACCGGGCCTGACCCTGTTTTTCCGCGATGACCGCTTGTCGGATCAGATTGGTTTCGAGTATTCGAAGTGGCATGGTCGCGACGCCGCCGCGCATTTCGTTGCGCAGTTGGAGGCTATCGCCGCCGCTGCTCCGGAGGGTGAAGTTCCGCTGGTCAGCATCATTCTCGATGGTGAGAATGCCTGGGAGTACTACCCCTACAACGGTTACTATTTCTTCGATGACCTGTATGGCTTGCTCGAAGCGCACCCGAGCATCCGCACCAGCACTTATGCCGATGTGCTCGGTGATGCTACCCGCCCCGCACCGTCCCGGCTGCCGCGCCTGACGGCGGGCAGTTGGGTCTATGGCACGCTCTGCACCTGGATCGGCGATCCGGCTAAAAACCATGCCTGGGACCTTCTGTGTGCGGCCAAGCAAAGTTACGATCAGATTGTCGCCAGCGGTCGCCTGAGCGCCGATGAGGTGGCGGCTGCCGAAGCACAACTTGCCGTTTGCGAGAGTTCCGACTGGTTCTGGTGGTTTGGCGACTACAACCCGGGGCCGGCGGTGATCGGCTTCGATCGGCTGTTCCGCCACAACCTCACCAACCTGTATCGTTGCCTGCACCTTGCCCCCCCCGCGCAGCTTGCGGTGCCGATTTCGACGGGGCGCGCCAATGCGGACACCAACGCACACGTCGATGCCGGCGGTACGATGCGGCGCGGCAGCGAGTCCATTGCTCAATCCACGTAAAATTTACCCCACTCATCAAGAGAAAAGACAAAAACATCATGGCCGGTACTCAATTCCAACTCGAAGTCAATCCGCAGCTTCCTGCGCGATTGACACGCCTTAATGACCTCGCCAACAATCTCTGGTACAGCTGGGATCGACCGACCCGTACATTGTTTGCCCGCCTTGGCTCGAAACTTTGGGGCGCGGTGGGGCATAGCCCAAAGGCTTTCCTCAAGCGTGTCGATCAGCACCGGCTCGATGAAGCCGCCGAAGACCCGGTCTTTCTGGGCGCTTTCGCCCGGGTCATGTCGGCCTACGACACCTACCACGACAGCCCGGGACGCGAGCATGGCCCGCACCTGCCGGAAGGTGGGTTGATCGCCTATTTCTGCGCCGAGTTCGGTTTCCATGAAAGCCTGCCGATCTATTCCGGCGGCCTGGGCATTCTGGCGGGTGACCACTGCAAGACCGCCAGCGACTTGAACCTGCCTTTTGTCGGTGTCGGCCTGCTGTATCGCCAGGGTTACTTCCTGCAGAGCATCGACGGCGAAGGCCGCCAGCACGCGCAGTACAACGAAGCCGACTTCGACGACCTGCCGGTCGTGCCGGTGTTGCGTGCCGATGGTAGCGATCTCGAAGTCAGCGTGCACATGCCCGGCCGTACCGTGCATATCAAGGTCTGGTCGACCCGCGTTGGCCATATCACCCTGTATTTGCTCGATACCGATCTCGAAAAGAATTCGGCGCACGACCGCAACATTGCGCACCAACTTTACGGCGGTGATCGCACCACGCGACTCGAGCAGGAAATCGTTCTGGGCATGGGCGGCGTGCAGGCACTTGCCGAGATCGGTCTCAAACCGACGGTTTGGCACATCAACGAAGGCCACGCCGCCTTCCTCATCCTCGAACGCGCGCGCAGCCTGATCAAGGCCGGGCTGGATTTCCCCGGCGCACTCGAAGCCGTCGCCAGCAATACCGTGTTCACCACGCATACGCCCGTGCCCGCCGGCCACGACCATTTTGCCGAGGACACCATTCGGCGCTATTTCGAGGAATGCTGTCACGACATGGGTTGCGACATCAACGGCCTGATTGCGCTCGGCCGCATCGGTGATCAGCCGGACTTCAACATGACGGCGCTGGCCATTCGTGGTTCGCGCTTCCACAATGGCGTGTCGCGCATCCACGGCACCGTGTCGGCCGAGATCTGCGCCAGTTTGTGGCCGCAGGTTGAACCGACGGAGAACCCGATCGGCTATGTCACCAACGGGGTGCATGTGCCGACTTTCCTTTCCGACATGTGGCATGACACTTTCGATCGCGTGCTCGGCCCGGCCTGGCATCAGCGTCTCACCGATCCGCACTGCTGGTCTGAAATTCACGCCATTCCCGACCACACTTTCTGGAGCGTGCGCCAGTCGATCAAGGCGCAGATGCTCCACTTGCTGAGGCATCGCGTCACGCAGCAGCATGTACGTAACCAGAGCTCGCAGACGCATATCGACCGTCTGCTGAAGTTGGCTGATCCCGAGAACCCCAACGTTCTCACCATCGGCTTCGCGCGCCGTTTTGCCACCTACAAGCGTGCCACCCTGTTGTTCCGTGATCTTGAGCTTCTGAAGCGACTGATCTGCAATCCCGAACGCCCGGTGCTGTTCGTCTTCGCCGGCAAGGCCCACCCGGCCGACCAACCGGGGCAGGAATTTATTCGCCGTATCCATGAAGTGGCGCAGATGCCGGAATTCGAGGGCCACTTCCTGCTCGTCGAAGGCTATGACTTGCGCCTGGCGCGGCGTCTGGTTTCCGGCGTGGATGTCTGGCTGAACAATCCGATCTATCCGCTCGAAGCGTCGGGTACTTCGGGCATGAAAGCGGCGATCAATGGCGTCATCAATCTCTCGGTACTCGACGGTTGGTGGGGCGAGGGTTACCAGCAAGACGAGAGTGGCGTCAACGGCTGGGCGATCAAGCCGGCGTCGAGCATTCACGATGATGAGCGGCGCGACCAGGAAGAGGGCCGCTCGCTCTACGAGACGCTGCAGGACAAGGTGATCCCGCTCTATTACGCCCGCGGGCCGATGGGTTACTCGCCCGGTTGGGTCGGCACGGCCAAGCGCTCGATCGCCACGATCACCCCGCGTTTCAATTCAGCGCGCATGGTAGGCGAATATGTCAGCAAGTTCTATGTACCCGCCGACCAGCAGTGGCGGCGCAAGAGCGCCAACAACTTTGCCGCCGCCTGCACCCTCGCCGACTGGAAGCAGAAGGTGCAGAAGGCCTGGCCGCGCGTCAGCCTGCGCCGTGCCGACAATCTGAAAAAACGTATCGCCTATGGCGAAACCTTGCGCTTCGAGATTGCGGTGCGCCTTGACGCTCTTCTGCCGGACGACGTCACGGTCGAAATGTTGATGGCCAGGCCCAGTTCCAATGCCAAGTCGAAGCCGCCGCGCCGGATGTTCCTCGAATACCAGGGCCCCGGACTGGATGGCGAAAGTATCTACGCCATTACGCTGACGCCGGATGTTTGCGGCAAGATCGACTACCGCATTCGCGCCTATCCCCACCACGAGTTGCTGACCCATCCCTTTGAGATGGGCATGATGCTCTGGCTCTGAGCAAGCGATGACACCCATTCTTCACTCCCCTGCCTGGAAGCACGCCGAGCGTCACGCCCACGGCCTGCGTGATCAGCATCTGCGCGACCTGTTCAAACATGATCCGACGCGCTTCCAGCGTCTTACGGTGCGCTGGAACGACTGGTTGCTTGATCTTTCCAAGCAGCGCATCACCGCTGAAACTTTGCCGATCCTGGCCGGGTTGTGGGAGCGGGCAGATGTGCCGGGCTGGATCGCGCGCATGCGCGCCGGCGAACCGATCAACCATACCGAGGGGCGCGCCGTGCTGCATGTCGCCCTGCGTCATGTCGGCGGACCGCTCACGGTGAATGGCCGTGATGTCATGCCGGATGTGTGTGCAGTGCTCGACAAGATGCGCGGTTTCTGCGACGCCATCCATTCCGGTAAATGGCGTGGCGCCACCGGCGAGCCGATCACCGACATCGTCAACATCGGCATTGGCGGTTCAGACCTCGGCCCGCGCATGGCGACGCAGGCGCTGGCCGCGCATCGCGTCCCGCATTTGCGCGTGCATTACGTCGCCAACCTTGACGGTGCCGATCTTGCCACTACGCTGGCCAATCTGGCGCCGCGTACCACGCTGTTCATCATCGCCAGCAAGACCTTCACCACGCAAGAGACGATGCAGAATGCCTGCTCGGCGCGCGCCTGGCTGACGGCGGCGCTGGGTGAGGGTGCCGTGTCGCGTCATTTTGTCGCCGTCTCTACCGCGCTCGACCGGGTGGCCGCTTTCGGTATTGACCCGGACAATGCTTTCGCCTTCTGGGACTGGGTGGGCGGCCGCTTTTCGCTCTGGTCGGCCATCGGTTTGCCGCTGGCATTGGCCATCGGTTTCGCCGGTTTCGAGTCGCTCCTCGCCGGTGCGCGGGCGATGGACGAACATTATTTCACGGCCCCGCCGCTGGAAAACCTGCCGGCACTGCTGGCGCTCGTCGAACTCTGGAATGCCGATTTTCTTGGTCTGCAGACCCGCGCAGTCCTGCCCTACAGCCAATCGCTCGGCCTGCTGCCGCGCTATCTGCAGCAACTCGAAATGGAGAGCCTCGGCAAGCAGATCGACCGGGAAGGAAAATTGGTCGGCTGCCCCACCTTGCCCATACTGTGGGGCGAACCAGGCACCAACGGCCAGCACGCGTTCTATCAACTCCTGCATCAGGGGGGCAGGGCACTGTCCTGCGAGTTCATCGCCTGTCGCGAAGCCGATTTTCCGCTTGCCGGCCACCATGAAAAACTGTTGGCCAACTGCTTCGCGCAAAGCGCGGCGCTAATGAAGGGCAAGACCGAAGCAGAGGCCTTTGCCGAACTCTCTGCTGCCGTCCCGCCAGCGCCGACTTCTTCGGGTGCTGGTACCGTCGCGCCCGATCCGTCCTTTCTGGCACCCTACAAGATCTTCCCCGGCAACCAGCCCTCGACCACGCTGCTCCTGCCCCGCCTTGACCCATACACCCTCGGCGCACTCATCGCGATGTACGAGCACAAGGTGTTCACCCTCGGCGTGCTCTGGCACCTCGACGCCTTTGACCAGTGGGGTGTCGAATACGGCAAGCAGATCGCCAATTCGCTGCTGCCGATGATCGAGGGCAAGACGCCCGTCGTCAATGTGGATGGCTCGACCGCCGGCCTGATCGCCGCCATCAGGCCATGAAAGTTTTATTTGCTACCTCTGAGATCGCACCGTGGGTAAAGACCGGCGGTCTGGGTGACGTTGCCGGTGCGCTGCCGCAGGCCTTGCGTCAGGCAGGTTGCGACGTGCGCGTGCTGGTGCCTTACTACCCGGCGCTCCATGCCGCCTTCCCTGCGGCGAAGCATGTTGCCCACCTCAGCAATCTCGGCGGCCAATTGCCGGTGGCCGACCTGCTGGAAGCGACAAGCCCGGATGGTTTGCCGCTCTGGCTCGTCGATTGCCCGGCGCTCTTCGACCGGCCGGGCAATCCCTATCTCGGCCCGGAAGGCATCGACTGGCTCGACAATCCCCTGCGCTTCGGCCTGCTCTCGCGTGTCGCCGCGCATCTGTCGGGTGCTGGCAGTTCGCTCGACTGGCGTCCCGATGTCCTGCATTGCCATGATTGGCAAACCGGCCTGGCGCCGTATTACCTGCGCTTTTACGAAGTGGACGGCGCGGCAACGGTACTGACGATTCATAACCTGGCCTTCCAGGGGGTGTTCCCTTTCACCGTCATGGGTGAGCTCGGATTGTCGGCCGCCGACTGGCACATCGATGGCGTCGAATACTACGGTTACCTGTCCTTTCTCAAGGCTGGCCTGCGCCATGCCGATGCACTTACCACCGTCAGCCCCACCTATGCCCGTGAGATCCAGACCGCTGCCGAGGGCATGGGCCTGCAGGGCCTGCTGAAAAGCCGCGCAGGCGAGTTGACCGGCATTCTCAACGGCATCGACACGGCTATCTGGAATCCCGTGCATGACAGCCATTTGGCCGCAGCATACGATCGCACCCACCTGAAAGGCAAAGCCGCCAACAAGTCGGCCTTGCAGCGCGAGGTGGGGTTGGCGGTTCGCACCGACTGTCCCTTGTTCGGCATCGTCAGTCGCCTGACTAGTCAGAAAGGACTGGATCTCGTGGCCGCAGCAGGCGACATGTTGGCAGAACTGCCGGCGCAGTTGGTCGTGCTGGGCAATGGCGACAAGACGCTCGAAACCGCCTTCCTCGAACTCGCGGCGCGCTACCCGGGTAATGTTGCCGTCACCATCGGCTTCAACGAGGCATTGGCGCATCGCATCGAAGCGGGCGCCGATATTTTCCTGATGCCGTCGCGCTTCGAACCCTGTGGCCTCAATCAAATGTACAGCCTGGCTTACGGCACGCCGCCGTTGGTGCGTGCCACGGGCGGACTGGCGGATACCGTGG
>CAJBAP010000401.1 GCA_903950295.1 uncultured Rhodocyclaceae bacterium | reverse complement strand
GTAAGCGTGACCTGTAGGCCATCTGTACGAGTTGGTAAATAGCGTTCAAGATTTCGTGTGATGGTCACAAGGGGTTTGTGTCCACGAACGGGATCATGGACACGATGAAGCGACCGGTCATTCAAGTAGAGGGCGATGCCCTGCGGCGGCGGCACAGCCTGGATTTCAAACAGCGTGTTGTTGAAGAGACGCTGAAGTCGGGAGCGTCGGTGGCGCGGATTGCCCGAGCCAATGGCGTAAATGCCAACCAGGTGTTTCTTTGGCGCAAGCTTCATCGGGAAGGCGGGTTGGGTACGTCGGCGGGGACGACGTGTCTGGTGCCGGTCACGGTAGTGCCGGATGAGCCGACCGCCCGCGTGTGGGCGCGAAGCGACCGTGGCGATGCTGGGCCGTTTGGGCGGATGCACCTCGAATCGACCAAAGGAAGCCTGACGATTGAGGGTCGCCCCGACGCCATCATCCTGCGTCTTGTCCTGGAGAACTTGCTCCGATGATCAGTCTGCCCAGTGGCACACGGGTATGGCTCGCCGCCGGGGTCACGGATTTGCGCCGAGGCATGGATGGGTTGGCGGCGCTGGTGCAAACCGCCTTGGGAGAGAATCCGTTCGAGGGCGACGTCTTCCTCTTTCGCGGACGACGCGGAGACCTGATCAAACTGCTGTGGTGGAGCGGCGACGGCCTGTGCCTGTTCGTCAAGCGACTGGAGAAGGGACGCTTTGTCTGGCCGCAGGCTGACTCTGGGCGAGTGTGTCTGAGCGGTGCGCAATTGTCGATGCTGCTCGAAGGAATTGATTGGCGGCATCCAGCGCGTACGTGGCGGCCGAGTCATGCAGCGTGAATTCGAGGTGTTTCGTCGATAGGGAATTGGGGGGCGCTCTACACTGGCGGCATGACTTCGACGGCCGCATTTCCTGACGACATCGAGACGCTCAAGCGCCTGCTGGCTAGTCGCGAGGAAATGATCGCCAAGCTGCTGGAGGAGATCAAGCGGCTCAAGCGCTGGCAGTTCGGTCGCTCGTCGGAGCGCGTCGATGGGACGCTGGCTCAGCTGCAATTGGCCCTCACCGATTTGCAGATGACGCTAACCACGTCGCCTCCTGAGGAAGACCGTCAGACGACGGTAGTCGCGTCGGCGACACCATCCGAGGAACCTTCAGAACCCCCAATCTCGTCGGCGAAGGTGATTCCCCTGAAACGGGTATCGCGTGCCTTGCCAGCGCACCTGCCTCGGGAAACGGTGGTTCATGCACCGAGCGTGTGTACCTGCCCTGATTGTGGCAGTGCGCTGCGCAAACTCGGTGAGGATATTTCGGAGATGCTGGACTTTGTGCCCGGCTACTTCCGGGCAATCCGTCATGTGCGGCCGAAGCTCTCCTGTGGTGCGTGTGCGCTGATCGTTCAAGCGCCGGCGCCATCGCGGCCGATTGAGCGCGGACTTCCCACGCCGGGCCTGCTCACGCAGGTGCTCGTGGCGAAGTATGCAGATCACACCCCGTTGTATCGCCAGTCGGGAATCTATCAACGCGCCGGCATCGACCTGGATCGTGGCACGTTGGCGGGGTGGGTGGGTCAAGCGGCCCGTCTACTGTCGCCCTTGGCGGAGGCCATTGGACGCTATGTGCTACAGGCCGAGAAAGTGCATACCGACGATACGCCGGTCCCCGTGCTCGATCCGGGACGGGGGCGAACCAAGACCGGTCGGTTATGGACCTATGTCCGCGATGACCGGCCGGCCGGCAGTTTGGACTCACCGGCGGTCTGGTACCGCTTCTCACCTGATCGACAAGGCAAGCATCCCCGCGACCATCTGAAGCGCTACCGAGGAATTTTGCAGGCTGATGGGTACGCCGGCTATGAGGCGCTGTATCAAACCGGCGAAATTGTCGAGGCGGCGTGCTGGGCACATGTGCGCCGCAAGTTCTACGACATCTACGTCGTCGACCATTCGCCGTTGGCAGGCGAAGCGATCCGTCGCATCGCTGCGTTGTATGCCATCGAGAAACGTGTTCGCGGACATCGGCCCGAGGAGCGACACGTGGTCCGGCAAGCGCACTCGGTACCGCTGCTGGCAAATCTCAACGCCTGGCTAAATGCAACACTGCGTCTCGTCTCGGCCAAATCTTCGTTGGCCAACGCCATCAAGTACGCCCTGGTGCGTTGGGCAGCACTGATTCGCTATGCCGGTGACGGCCGGATCGAGATGGATAACAATACTGCCGAGCGAGCCATCCGGCCGGTGGTGTTGGGTCGTCGCAATTATCTGTTCGCCGGCTCGGATGCCGGAGGCAGCAGTGCCGCGGCGATCTATAGCCTGATCGCAACGGCCATGCTCAATAGTGTTGAGCCGTCCGCGTATCTGCGTGAAGTGCTGACCCGTATCGCCGACCACCCGATCAACCGCATCGACGAGTTATTGCCATGGCACCTCGACCTACCGTCAAGCGACGCAAAACGACAAGCGGCGTAAGCATCCCACCTGGGCCGGCACCCGCGCCCAGCCTCACCGACCTGTACCCCAACATCACGGCACTGATCAATGCTGGTGGCCAGGTCATGATCGGTACCGTCGCACCGATTCATGGTGCCGCGATTGCACATGATGGCAAGACGACCCTCGTCATGATCAAGCGCAGAAACGCAGAATCGTCCACTGATCTCATCACGCGTCTTGATGCCGCAATCGCCCTAAATCGCTCCACCGGCCTGCGCGTCGACGACATCAACACCCCCGACTCCGATAACCGCTATTCCCTCTAGCCCCCAACAGCCCCTGCGTCAACACGGTACATCGGTCACGCTTACG
>CAJBAP010000400.1 GCA_903950295.1 uncultured Rhodocyclaceae bacterium | reverse complement strand
GCGCTCCTGCGCAGCAAGGAACGGTTGCAAGTGGCCGCCGGTGTTTTCGAGCATGCCCAGGAAGGCATCACGATTACCGATGCGCAGGGCAACATCATCGAAGCGAATGACACCTTTCTTGGCCTGACCGGCTACGCGCGCAAGGAGGTCATCGGCCGCAACCCACGTTTCCTTTCTTCCGGCAAACAGGACAAGCAGTTTTACCGGGACTTGTGGAAAACCTTGCTGGAGCAGGGCTTCTGGCGCGGAGAATTGTGGAACCGGCGCAAGGATGGCGGTATCTACGTGCAGCAAACCAGTATTTCGGCGGTGCGTACAGCCGAAGGCAAACTCACGCACTTCATCGGCCTTTCCAGCGATATCAGCGAGTTGAAGGAAAGCCAGTCAAGACTCGAGCACATGGCGTATTTCGATGCACTGACCGGACTGCCGAATCGCCGCATGCTGTCCGATCGATTGCACCAGGCCATTGCGCTCTCACAACGCAACGAACTCCTGCTGGCGGTTTGCTATCTCGACCTCGATGGTTTCAAGCCGGTTAACGATACCTGGGGCCACGCTGCCGGTGATCGCCTGCTGGTCGAGGCGGCACATCGTCTAAACGAGAGCGTGCGGGGCGGTGATACGGTTAGTCGTCTGGGGGGAGATGAGTTCGTTGTCCTGCTCGGCAATCTGGCACACCTCGACGAATGCGAGATCGCGCTGGAACGCTTGCGCAACGCACTTTGCGCTCCATTCCCACTGCCCGAAGGCGAGGCGCTATTGTCCGCCAGTATCGGCGTGACCTTGTTCCCGATGGATGGGTCTGATCCCGATACTTTGATTCGCCATGCCGACCAGGCCATGTACGCCTCCAAGCAAAGCGGGCGCAACCGCTACACCCTGTTCGATGCGGTGCATGATCGCCAATCGGAGATTCGACGGGAATCCCGGGATGCCATTCTGCAGGGGTTCGAGCGCAACGAATTTCTCTTGCACTATCAGCCCAAGGTGAGCATGCGCACGGGCCAGGTCATGGGGGTGGAGGCCTTGATTCGCTGGCAGCATCCGGAACGCGGACTACTTCAGCCGGCAGACTTTCTCCCGGTTATCGATTTCGTGGGTTTGCAGGCCGAATTGGGCTTGTGGGTATTGCAGACCTCGTTGCAACAGATGAAAGAGTGGCTGGCGGCGGGTCTGGATATGGTGGTGAGCGTCAACATCGCCGCGCAGCAGTTGCAATTGGCGGGCTTTGTCGAGACCCTGCAGGGTGTCCTGGCGCGTTATCCTGAAGTGCCGCCTCCCCATCTTGAACTCGAAATTCTGGAAACGGCAGCGCTAGATGATTTGACGCAGGTCTCCGGGGTAATTGCCGCCTGTCATGGCTTGGGAGTGCAGTTCGCCATCGATGACTTTGGCACGGGTTATTCCTCGCTGACCTACCTCAAGCAATTGAAGGCCGGCACACTGAAAATAGATCAGAGTTTTGTGCGTGACATGCTGGAAGATCCGGATGATCTGGCCATCGTCGATGGTATCGTCGGCTTGGCGGTGGCCTTCCGCCGTGAAGTGATCGCCGAGGGGGTCGAGACCCTGGCGCATGGGCGCCTGCTGCTGCAATTGGGTTGTGATGCCGCACAAGGGTATGGCATTGCCCGGCCGATGCCCGCAGAGCAGTTACCTGCCTGGGTCAAAGCATGGCGCCAGCCAGAAGAATGGCAGGATGTGCTGGTCTGGCCCAGGGAGGACCTGCCGCTTCTGACCGTCGAAATCGATCATCTGCGCTGGGT
>CAJBAP010000399.1 GCA_903950295.1 uncultured Rhodocyclaceae bacterium | reverse complement strand
TGCCGAGAGTGGTGGCGTGTAAGCGGGGCTGGACGAGCCGTAGAGTGCGACGAGGGGTCGGTCGAGCGCAGCGGCGACGTGCATCAGCCCCGAATCGTTGCTGACGACGGCGCGTGCGCCGGCAATCAGGTCGATGGCCTGCTCGAGATTGGTACGACCACAGAGATTGAGGGCGATGCCAGCAGAGTGTTGGGCAATTTCTTCACCGACGGGCGCGTCCTTGGCCGATCCGATAATCCAGACCGCCGTACCCGCTGCGGGGCATTTCATCCCGCTACCACCGACTTTTCTGGCCAGCGCCGCAAAATGATGCACCGGCCAGCGTTTGGCCGGGCCGTATTCGGCGCCGGGGCAAAAAACGACCGGCGCGATATCGGGCGGCAGGCCCAGCGCAGCGCGTGCGACCAGTTGCTGCTCCGGTGTTGACGTCAAACGCGGCTCCGGTGTGGAATCCGTGGCTGGCCCGGCCAGTGCGGCATAGCGGTCGACCAGGCGCGGCAATGCGAGTTTGTCGAGCGTGCGGCGATCATTCAGCAGGACGTAGCGGGCTTCGCCACGATAACCGGTGCGCTGCGGGATGCCGGCGAGGAAGGGAATCAGCGCCGACTTCCAGGAGTTGGGCAGAACGTAGGCGTGGGTAAAACCGGCGTGACCGGAGGGAATCCCCGTGGGACTGGCGAGACGGCGGGCCAGACTTTTTCGTCCCTGCCAGTTGAATTCGCCATGCGCAAACGGATTTTCAATGGTCGCGGCAACTTCAGGCATGCGTGCCAGCAGCGGGGCACTCCAGGCCGGTGCCAGGACATGAATTTCGCTGTCTGGATGACGCGCCCGCAGCCGCATCAAGAGCGGCTGCATCATGATCGTGTCGCCGATCCAGGAAGGGGCGACGACGAGAATCTTGTTAATGATGTCCCTTGGGCAAATTAGTGGTGGCCCTGCGGTTTCGGACCGGTGAACCGGTACTTCGTGCCGCAATAGGGGCAGGTGGCTTGATCGTGCTTGAGCACGTCAAGAAACACGCGCGGATGGCGCGACCACAGGGGGCTGTCGGGGCGCGGGCAGGCGAGGGGCAGGTCGTGTGCCGTCACATTCACTTCGCAAGCAGTATCGGTATTTGCCATGGCAACCTCGGGGTTAGACCAGACTGAGCCAGTCGGCGTGCGCCGGCACCTTGCCGTTGACCACGTCGAAAAACAGGCTCTGGATTTTGGTGGTGATCGGACCACGACAGCCCGCGCCGATCTGGCGACCGTCGAGTTCGCGGATCGGTGTGACTTCAGCCGCGGTGCCGGTAAAGAAGGCTTCGTCGGCGATATAGACGTCGTCGCGCGTCAGGCGCTTCGAGTCGACGGTGTAGCCGAGTTCCTTCGCCAGCGTGTGGATCGTAGCGCGGGTGATGCCGATCAGCGCCGAGGCGATCTCGGGTTCGTAGATCACGCCATCCTTGACGACGAAAAGGTTTTCGCCGGCACCCTCGGCCACAAAACCATCGGTGTCGAGCAGCAATGCCTCGTCATAGCCATGCTCGGTCGCTTCCATGTTGGCAAGAATCGAGTTGGCGTAGGTGGCCGCCACTTTGGCGCGTGGCATGATCGAATTGACGTGACCGCGCGCGTAGCTCGACGTCTTGACGCGAATACCTTTTTCCATACCTTCTTCGCCGAGGTAGGCGCCCCAGGGCCAGGCGGCGATGGCGACGTGGGTCTTGGCACCCTTGGGCGAGACGCCCATCTTCTCGGAACCGTAAAAGGCAATCGGGCGGATGTACGCCGACTCGAGCTTGTTGGCGCGCACGACTTCCTTCTGCGCCTCCATCAGGGTTTCTTTGTCGAACGGCATCGGCATGCGGTAAATGTGCGCCGAGTTGAACAGGCGGTCGGTGTGTTCCTTGAGCTTGAAGATGGCCGTGCCATTGGGCGTCTTGTAGGCGCGCACGCCTTCGAACACAGCAAGGCCGTAGTGCAGTGAATGAGTCAGCACATGGGTGGTGGCCTCGCGCCAGGGCACGAGTTGGCCATCCTGCCAGATGAAGCCGTCGCGGTCGGACATGGACATCTTGTTTTCTCCAGCCTGAGATTAAGTCAAAAGGCGATTTTAATGGAATTGCACCGGTAAAATCCGTCCATGGAAATCT
>CAJBAP010000398.1 GCA_903950295.1 uncultured Rhodocyclaceae bacterium | reverse complement strand
TCGAACCAAGCCCGGGCAGCTTCTGCGCTTCCCTTTGCCGTCCCGCTGGCGCCGACTTTTTGGGCAGCTTCACAACTGGCCTGCCAAAGTGGGCGCTTGATCAGTGTGGCACAGGAGGTGCGGAACAGCTCGAAAGCACGCGCATGATCGTCACCGTCCCATCCCGACAACTCGTTCCACTCCGCGGGTTGCAGCGCCTTGACGGCGGGCTTTGGCAACTCCACGCCAGGACAGGGGGGGCAGGCAGGCGGCGCCGGTACTGGCGCGGGCAAAGCGGCGCAGCCGGCCAGGAAAAGTGTTGCGAGGAAAACGGAAAACCAGGGCATGCTGAATCTGCTAAATTGTTTGGCCACTCGAAAGATGAAAGCTTAACCGATGCACGCACTCGAAAACCTCCTGACCCGCCTCGAAAGTTTGCTGGAAAAAGCCGAAGGCCTCATGCCGCAACCACCAGCCCCACTGGACTGGAGGGCGAAAGCTTTTCGCTGGCGAGTGACCCAGGGGCAGGGGCAGGGGGGGGGCCGACTCGAACCGGTGCGCCATCCCCACCAGATCCGCCTCGACGACTTGCAGGGCATCGCTGCGCAAAAATCTGCCATCGAAGCCAATACCCGCCAGTTCGTCGCGGGACGCCCCGCCAATAACGTGCTGCTGACCGGTGCGCGCGGCACGGGCAAATCGTCGCTCGTCAAAGGTGTGTTGGTTAAATTCGGTCGGCGCGGCTTGCGTCTGATCGAGGTCGACCGCAACGATCTGGTCGGCCTGCCCGAGATCATCGATCTCATTGCCGACCGGCCCGAACGCTTCATCGTATTCTGCGATGACCTCTCTTTCGAGGCGTCGGAGCCTGGCTACAAGGCATTGAAGAGCGCCCTCGACGGCTCGATTGCCGGCACGCCGGACAACCTGTTGATCTATGCCACCTCGAACCGCCGCCACCTGATGCCCGAACGCATGGCCGAAAACCTCGAAGCCACGCATAGCGACGACGGCGAAATTCATCCTGGTGAAACCACCGAGGAAAAGATTTCGCTTTCCGAGCGCTTCGGCCTCTGGCTCTCGTTCTATCCCTTCGATCAGGATCACTACCTCTCCATCTGTTCGCACTGGCTGCTCCAACTCGGTCTCGACGAAAAGTCGGCGCTGGCGAGACGGCAAGAAATACGGCAGGAAGCGCTGCAGTGGGCCATGCAGCGCGGCAGCCGCTCCGGGCGCGTCGCCTGGCAGTTTGCGCGCGACTACGCCGGCCGGCACGCCGGGAAATGAAGAAGATCACCGCGGTCGCCGCCGCCGTCATCCTGCGCGACGATGGCAGCTTCTTGCTGGGCCAGCGCGCTGCCGATACGTTCTATCCCGGCTACTGGGAATTCCCCGGCGGCAAGGTCGAAGCGGGTGAAACACCCCGCGCCGCACTGATCCGAGAACTGCATGAAGAACTCGAAATCGAAGTCACGCAAGCCACGCCCTGGGTCGTGCGCGAGCACGTCTACGAGCACGCCCACGTCCGCCTGCATTTTTTCCGTGTCACGCAATGGCGTGGCGAACTGCATGATCACGTACACGCCGCGCTCGAGTGGCAGCGCGCCGATACGCTGACCGTCGCCCCGATGCTGCCGGCCAATGCGCCGGTACTGGCCGCATTGCAACTTCCCGCGATCTACGGCATCACGCACGCCTGGCAAGTCGGACCCGCCACACAATTAACGGCACTGGACCGTGCGCTGCACAACGGCCTGCGACTGGTACAACTACGCGAAAGCAACCTGCCCATGCCGCAGCGCCATGCATTTTTCGCGACCGCCGTTGCACTTTGCCATGCACATGGTGCTCGAGTGTTGATCAATGGTGAGCCGGCGTTGGCTAGCGCAACCGGTGCCGACGGCGTGCATCTCACCGCCCACCAGCTCATGACCCTGAAAACCCGCCCCGAAATGCCTCTCGTCGCCGCCTCATGTCACAACCGCCAGGAACTGGAGCAGGCCGCGCGCCTCGGACTCGACTTTGTCGTGCTGGGCCCGGTCAAGCCAACGGCAACGCACCCGGATCAGCCGGGACTGGGCTGGGCGACATTCAGCGACATGATTGCCGACTTTCCGCTACCGG
>CAJBAP010000397.1 GCA_903950295.1 uncultured Rhodocyclaceae bacterium | reverse complement strand
TGATTCCAATAACGACAAAATGCACGAATGGTTGACAGGTGTTCAAGCGAACACTAGTATGGTGTTCATAAAGACACCATGAGAATGAGTTCATCATGCCTCCCTCGGACAGCGCCCGTGACATCGAATACCTCACCCTCAAGGAGCTTGGACTGGAGAAGGGCAAGTTCATTCTCAAGCAGCACAATCCCGCGTACCCGATCATTTGGCCCGCGAGTCAACTGGAAATCTTCGGTGTCGCCACCGCCCTCGTCCGACGCTACCAGCACTGACGAATCCCCATGGCCAGCATCACAACCACGGGGAGTTTCTCCTCCCTAACGGTTTCCTTTTCTCTACCGCCACCGTGCATCCCCTTGTCGGGGTGCCCGGTTTTGGCTCTACCGGTTCCAGCAGGTTTTCCGTCGCCGGCGGCCGACTACTACGAAGAGCGCCTCAGCCTCGACGAGCACCTGATCGAACACCAGGAAGCCACCTTCTTCATCCGTGTGCAGGGGCATTCCATGACGGGCTTCGGTATCCACGATGGGGATCTCCTTGTGGTGGATCGCGCCCTAGATCCAGCGGACCGCAGCGTAGTGATCGCTGTAGTGGATGGTGCTTTTACGGTCAAGCAACTCTGCCGCATACCAGACGGCATTCTCCTGCGCTCCGGTGCGAAGGGTTACCGCGACATCCTCGTCTCCGGTGATCAGGAACTCACGGTGTGGGGTGTGGTGCGTTGGAGCATCCATCAGGTATGACCATCGCACTGGTCGATGGCAACAACTTCTACGTCTCCTGCGAACGGGTGTTCAACCCAAAGCTCGAGGGCAAGCCGGTGGTCGTACTTTCCAACAACGATGGTTGCGCCGTCGCCCGCAGTGCCGAGGTCAAGGCGCTCGGTGTCAAGATGGGCACGCCGTGGTTTCAGATGCGTGATCTGGCGCAAAAGCACGGCATCGTCGCCTTGAGCAGCAATTACGCGCTGTACGCTGACATGAGCAACCGCATGATGTCGGTCTTGAGCCAGTATTCCCCGGATCAGGAGATCTACTCCATCGACGAGTGTTTCCTCAGTCTCGATGGATTCGGCCATCTCGATCTGGTCCAGTATGGAAAATCCATGCGCGAAAAGGTCCGCCGATGGGTGGGCATCCCGGTTTGCGTCGGGATTGCCGAGACCAAGACTCTGGCGAAACTGGCAAACCATTCCGCGAAGAAAGGGTTGGCCGGGACAGGTGGCGTTTGCGATTTTGGCCGGATCAGCGACGTTGAGTTGTCGGACTTGTTCACCGGCATCGAGGTTGGCGAGGTATGGGGTGTCGGCCGGCAATTGACTCGGAAGCTTGGCGACATGGGCATCAAAACCGTCGAGGAGTTGCGAACCGCTGACGCCAAGATGCTGCGGGAGCATTTTTCCGTGGTGCTGGAGCGCACGGCAGCCGAACTGAATGGCGTGGCCTGCATCGAGATCGAACACGACGTGCCGAACAAGCAGCAGATCATGTCATCGCGTTCGTTTGGCAACTACCTGTATGACCTGGCCCCGCTCAAGGAAGCCGTGGCCAGCTACATCGCCATCGCCGCCGAGAAACTCAGAAGCCAGGAATCCCTGGCCGGCATGGTGCAGGTCTATATTCGGACCAACCCGCACAAGGATGCTCCGCAGTATCAGAAGGGATTGACGATCCCATTGCCGGAATCGACGGACGACACCTTGAGGTTAACGCAGGCGGCGTTGTGGGGATTGCGCAGGATCTATCGGCCGGGGTTCGCTTACCAGAAGGCGGGGGTTGCACTGATCGACTTGACTGATAAGGCCAACGTGCAGATGAGCATGTTCTCTACCGCCAGGGACAACAGCAAGTTGATGGGGGTGATGGACCGGATCAATGGGATTTGGGGCAGGGGGACGCTCCGCTCTGCGGCCGAGGGGATCCGGAAGGACTGGAAGATGAAGCGGGAGCGGGTGTCGCCGGGGTATACAACGTGCTGGAGTCAACTGCCCATCGCCTGTTGAATGTCATGGTGTGTTTGGGACAGAATGGCACATGACCCAGAACAATGTGCAGCAACCCCCGTAGAGATGGGAATTCCTGACTGGAATCCTTATCCCGATGGCGGAGGCTACCGATTGCAGGCGAATGGAACGCTGGTCATCACGTTTTCCGTGCTGCCCGAACTGAAAGGGCGCAGCATTACCTTTGCGCCGAAGTTGGCCGGGAACGGGCAGATTGATTGGCAATGCAGTGCCGATCCCGAAATTGAAAGACGCTATTTGCCAAGCAGTTGCCGTTAGATTGGCCCTTGGCGTGATTGAGTTGGCGTTCCAGTAGGTCGTCGCGGCAGGCCATGGCGTCATTCAGCAGGTGCGCATCACGGCGCGGATCGCTCGTCGTAATGATGATCTCGACATCTGCAATCGCCTCCTTGATGCGATGATCCTTGATGAGCAAGCGGGCGCGCATGATGAGGTTGGAAGGCTCTTCGGGTGCCAGGTCGATGGCGTGAGAGATGGTCTGGATGGCGGCCTTGGTATATCCGGCGGCCTCCTCAGCCATGGCAACCAATTGGTGGCCGGTCGCACTGTCAGGATTGCGGCGAACATGTTCTGCGGCCACGCCTATGGCCTTGGTGAAGGCGCCCTTGTCGATCAGGGACTGTACATGGCGTTTGATCATCAACATTATTCGGAAGTCGTCCAAAGGGAGTTGTTTTATTTACGGCTGGAGCGCGTCATCCTTGATCCCTCCGAGTCGATAGCGTCCTCGTAGAATGTGACAATGGGTTTTTTCGGCAAAAGACCACGTGCGACAGTGATTGTCCGGTTGGAGGAATGGCGTGTTTGAGGTGGGATGCCTCCAAACGCCGAGAGCAAAGATCAGCCATCCCAGAATGAAACATCCACCGCCGATGGGGGTCACGGCATGGAATGTATGGATACCGGCGATGTTGCGCAGGTAAGCCAGAATCCCGGCGGACTTGAACGGTCTCTGCTATTTCGTCCTGGACGGCGGCGCTGGCGGGACGGCACAGACAATCGGCCAACTCCGGCCGTTGACGAGGTTGGGAATCGCTTGAACCGAACGGATGTGGTACGGTTCTGTCGTATGGACTTTGAATCAGGCGAAGTGCGGGTTAATCGACCATAGCTTATGCTGAACAATTTGACCAATCCCCAACACCCGTTGCACAACCCGGAAGCCGGTAACCATCCGTTACCCAATGACCCGATGGAAATCGAGGCAGCTCTTCGCTGCAGCCAGCGCATCTTGAAGCTTTATCCCTACTTCATGGAGCGCTACGGCCAACGGGGTGAAGCCTTTACCCGATCGGATACCGGTTATCTCGTTACCCTGCTGGACTACAGACAGCACTACGTCGATCAGGAGACTGACTGGTTGGCGCGAGTACTGGCAGCGCGCGGTATGCCTCGTTTCTTGAGTGAAATTCATCTCGATGTGCTTGCCGAAGAACTGGTTACGCTTGTACCGGAACAGGCGGAGCGTTACCAGAAACTCTCTCTTGCCGCCGAGAAACTGCGCGATGAACGTCTCCAATATATGAGTCAGGCCGATTTTGATGACCTATCTGCCGCCTTCGAGTCGAACTCCACTGGCACGATCCCCAATGTTGGCTCCATACTGGTCAGCGCCGTCTGTGACGAAGCAGCAGGACTGGAGGAGGTTGTTGCCAGATTGGTTTCGTGGCTGGACGATGGCCAGCGGTTTTCTCCCACCTGGCGACAAGCGCTTGCTGACACCCTCAAGCGTGCTCGTGCAATTGTCGAACGAACCGAGGGGCACGCATGAGTCTCGTTGAAGATCGGTATGACGACTATATGCATGGGTTGCTCACGGGTGACGATCGGTACTGCGCCCACCTGCTTCATGAACTCCTTAAGGCCGGAGTACCGGTGCAGTCCCTGCTAATCGACCTGATGCACCGTTCCATGTATGAGATCGGCGAACGTTGGGCATCCAACGACATCTCGATTGCGACCGAGCACATGGCATCCGCCACCACACGCAAGCTTCTAGGCCGCGTATTCCCCGCCCTGCACCACATTCCGGCCGACCACTGCAGCGCGATCATTGCCTGTACCCCGCACAACATCCATCAGATTGGGCCGCACATCGTGGCTGAAATCTTTACCCTACACGGATGGAAAGCCACATCCTTGGCCCACAATGTGCGACCGGATGAGTTGATCAACATCATCCGGGAACGCAAGCCTGATGTCGTGGGAATTTCTGTCAGCATGATTTTTGATCGCGCCGACATCGAAGGCCTGGTCACCAAGGTTTCGGACACCTTCCCCGATCTGCCCATCGTAGTCGGCGGACACGCTTTTAATATTCCCGAAGAGGGAACCCTGTTGCTCGAAACTCTGAAGGCCATCGCGCCGAAACTTCGCTATTTAGATTCGATTGCCGAGTTGGAGGCCTATATCGACTCGTTCCAGACGAATTGTCAGTAGTCGGCGGACATGACTGGCCAATTTCGGGTTGCGACAACATGATCATCAAGAGCCGGATTCGTCACCTGTGTTGCTTGTTCGTCTGTTCCGCATTGGGAATCATGGCCCCGGCGCAAGGCGCCGGTACCGTCACTACGCAAGCTGTCCTCCCCATTTTTGACGCGCACCTTCACTACAACTGGGAACCGGTGCCGCATCTGCCGCTGGAAACAGTGCTGGCCCTGTTCCGGGAAAACAAGGTAACCGGCATCCTCGCTACCAGTCGCCCCAATGACGGCACACGCGCACTCTACGAGGCACACTCGAAAGATCTGTGGGTGGTGCCCTTCATCCGTCCCTACCGGGTACGCCCTGACATCCAGACCTGGATGAACGATCCGCAGACTGAAGAACTGATTGCCACCGAGTTCAAGCGCGGCTATTACCGTGGCATCGGCGAGTTTCACCTCACGGGCCGTGCCGCCGAAGCGTCTCAGGTCAAAAAGACCGTCGAGTTCGCGGTGAAGCACAATCTCTATCTTCACGCCCACGCCGACGACGAAGCGCTGGAGATCCTCTACCGGCATAGCCAGAAGGCACGAATCATCTGGGCGCACACCGGTTTTTTCACCGAACCGGCCAAGGTCGAAGCCTATCTGCAACGCTATCCAGAACTATGGTGCGAACTGTCCTACCGCTACGGCATCACGGAAGGCGGCAAACTCACGGCCGAATGGCGACGCCTGTTTGAAAAGTACCCGGAGCGCTTTCTGCTCGGCTCCGACACGTGGGTTAACGAACGCTGGGACAACTACGGCAACATCATGGCTACGTACCAGGGATGGCTGGCGCAGTTGCCTGCCGAGGTGGCAGAGAAGATCGCCTTTCGCAATGGCGAACGACTCTTCGGCCGATAGACAACTTCTCGAAAGTCCGGGATCGCAACCTCGTTACTTCCGCAGTGGGTCGTTAACCGCCGTCCCGCCAGCGCCGACTTTTCTGCAGGTTTACTGCCCCAGGCCCAGCGCCGCGCGCACCTGCGCTTCGGTCGTCGCATAGGCTACCGCCGTCACCTTGCCATCCTGCAAGCTGATCAGCGTGACGGCATCGGTCTGGCGCGGCCAGTCGGCCAGCAGCTTTTCATCGAGGACCACGCCCACGCTGAAGGGCTTGTCGCGCAGCGTCGGGAGCGCAATGTTGCGCGTGATGAAGCCCGGCATGCGACTCATGTCGGCGAGATACGCCGCCTGTCGCGTCGCCAGGAAGTCTTTCGGCTGACTGGCCAGCACGTCCTGCACCAGGTTCGACGCCTTGCGCCCCGATGAGAACAGCACGAGGCGCGTATTGTCCTCGACGCGCCAGGGTTGGTCGCGCTGGTCCTGCAAGCTCAACTTCGGCAGTGGCTGTCCGGGTTCGACTGGGGCAGCGCAGGCACCGGCCGAGAACAGCAGGGCGAAGATGAAGATAAGCAGTTTTTTCATGTAAATCCTCTTTTGGCAGGCCGGTCAGCGGCATCTCAGTGTCTTTCAATCAGAAATTATTCGTCGTCGCCTGACCCATCACGGCGCGGTGGCATCACAGTGCGATCTCTGTTCATTCAATGCAGTTACTTTTTCACCGCCAAAACGCCATCGTTCGTTAACTCCGTCGAAAAAGTGGCGCGCTTTAATCGCGTCGCAACCTCGGTGGGTACGTCGCGTCCGCTGGTCCGCTTGTTCGGCATACCGGTGTAATGAAACAACTTGCCCTTGCGTTTAAGTACGCGAGCCAGTTGCTGATAAAAGGCCTGAGAGTAGAGTTCTCCGGCGATTCCGAAACGGGGTGGGTCGTGCAAGACCGCATCGACTGACTGATCGGGCAGTTGGGCGATCCGTTCGACGATGTCGCCCTGTACCAAGGTCAGTCCGTCGCCGATCATGGGCGACCAGGGATTCAGACTACGCAGCCAGATGACGTCTGGATTCTTTTCGTAGGAAATCACCTGCCTGGACTGCCCCTGCAAGCACCATGCAGCGAAATAGCCAAGACCACCGCAGGTATCCAAGATGACTTTGCCGCGCGGTTGAATCAAGCCGACTTTGCGCTCGGCATCGGTGTAGGGCGAGAGTCGCTCCGTGGGTAACATCTTGATACCGTCGATTTCGAACGTCGGCGGTCCCCAATGCGTCGGCACCAGCTTTATCAGCGACGCCGAGTAACGCGACACCGGTTGGAAGGAGTCGTTTGACCAATGGTAGATGGTCCTGTTCCTGCAAGTCTCGGGGTAAGGGAATTGTTGGCCATTCCAGACCCACCAGTTAACCTTCACCTCAACCGTCGTTTCCGAACGTTGAAGATCCAGGGAACATTCGACCGTGCTTTCACCGGCACGTCTCCCAGCGCGCAATTGTTCAAGTACCGTCAAGGTCAACAGTGGGCCGATCATTCCATTGCTTCTGCAATTCCGCTTCTCTTTGGTCTTTGCTTGGTATGCCGGCCGTCCCGCCAGCGCCGACTTTCTTATGCCGCTTCGAAGTGTTCCAGCACCAATTGCACTTTCGCTTCACCTCGCCATTCATTGATATCGAGGCGAAAGGCGGCGTGGATGCGGTCGGGGGCATTGTCGGGATGGTTGAACCGGATGGCATCCAGGCGTACTTTGCCCTTCTTCAGCGTCAGTTTGAGATGTTTCTCTTTCAGCAGACGCTGCTGGACAACCTCGAACTGGTCGGCGAAGATCGGTGCGGAAAACCCCTGTCCCCAGACCGCGTCCTGTAACAGGCGTGCTGACGTCAGTCCGTAGTACCCGGCTTCGAGGGAGCCATCCGTGGCAAAGGTTCGGGTGAGGGTTTCCGGCGTGAGCATGGCGCGGGCGACGGCCTCGAAAGTGGCTTCGAAGATCGGCAGGTCGGCCTCCAGCAGCGTCAGACCAGCTGCAGCGGCGTGGCCACCGAAGCGTTTGATCAAACCGGGATGACGTTTTGCGACCAGATCGAGCGCATCGCGCAGGTGCAGGCCGGGGATCGAGCGGCCTGAGCCCCGCAGCTCGTTGCTTGTGTTGTCGCTCGCCCGGGCAAAGACGATGGTCGGACGGTGGAGTTTCTCCTTGACGCGACCGGCCAGAATGCCGATGACGCCCTGGTGCCAATCAGGGTCGAACAGTGTCAGGCTGGCGCGCGCACCGGCAGCGATGCCATCAAGCTGAATGGTGGCCGCAGTCTGCATGTCGGCTTCGATGGCACGGCGCTCATGGTTGATGGCGTCAAGTTCCTGCGCAATATTGAGAGCACGACCCATGTCATCGGTGGTGAGGCATTCGATGCCCAAGCTCATGTCGGCGAGTCGGCCGGCCGCATTGAGGCGCGGGCCGATCGCGAAGCCGAGATCGAATGTGCTGGCTCGTGATGGATCGCGTCCGGCGATTTGCAGCAGGGCGGCGATGCCGGGTTGTAGTTTGCGCTGGCGCATCCGTGCCAGACCTTGGGCAACGAGGATGCGGTTGTTATGGTCGAGTGCGACGACATCGGCGACAGTGCCGAGTGCAACGAGGTCAAGAAGTTCTGCCAGCTTGGGCTCGGCGCGCGTGGAAAATGTTCCGAGTTCTCTCAACTTTGCCCGCAGCGCCAGCATGACGTAGAACATTACGCCGACGCCGGCGATGCTCTTGCTCGGAAAACGGCAGCCAGGCTGGTTTGGATTGACGATGGCGTCCGCTGCCGGAAGTTCGTCACCTGGCAGGTGGTGGTCGGTGACGATCACCGTCATGCCAAGTCGTTTGGCTTCCGCCACGCCTGCTACGCTGGCAATGCCATTGTCGACCGTGACAAGTAGATCGGGATGCATGGCGGCAGCCAGTTGAGCCACTTCGGGCGAGAGGCCATAGCCGGTTTCGAAGCGGTTGGGCACAAGGTAGTCGACTGTCGCTCCCATGGCTCGCAAGGCGCGCAAACCAACGGCACAAGCGGTGGCACCGTCGCAATCGTAGTCGGCGACGATGAGGATTCTCTTTTGCGTAATGACGGCTTCGGCCAGCAAGGTGACCGCGGTATCCATGCCTTTCAGCTGTTCGGGAGGGAGCAGGGATTTGAGTTGGGTGTCGAGTTCGTCAATGCCCTGAACGCCGCGTGCGGCGTAGAGGCGAGCGAGTAGCGGGTGGACCCCCGCTTGTTCGAGCATCAACCGAGCCCGTTGCGGTACGGGTCGGACGCTGATTTGGCTCATATCAGATCCGTGAGCGGCAGCGGACGACGCCAGAAGCGCCACAGGTTGCCACGCACGAGGGAATACACGACGGATTTTGGCGTGCCATGTACATCGGTGCCGATCAGGCGCAAGGCTTTGCATTCGCCTTTTTTCAGTGCCGCCACAGAGGGGGCAAGCCAGTCGCGTTCAAGCATCATGAGCGTATGGCGCCAGGCAAGAGCGTCATGCATGCGGGCGGGATTGACCAGTGAGGCGAGGTGACACATTACTTCGCCACCGGCCGCCTGGAAGCATGGGGGCGGAGCAATGCAGGGGATGTTCACTTGGGCACTCAGGCCAGCAATCACCGGATCGTCGCTCCAGATGACGGCGTAGTCGGTTTGTACTTTTTCCGGCAACTTTCCTTGGCCCCATGGCCAGAGACTGTTGACGAGCGGCTTGCCCAGCGCCTCACGTTGGCGATTGACCTGGTGGGCGTGCAAAACGGTTTGCGCTTCGGCCAGCAGACGGCGCCATTCCTGGCCATCCAGACCGGCAGGCAGTTCCGGATCGACAGCGAGACCGATACAGTCAGCAAGCGCCCGGGTATCCAGTAGCAGGGAGCGGTGAAGGCGCAATTCCCAATGCTGGGGGTGAGATGCCGACAACTCGCCCCACGTGGCAAAGAGTGGTTGCATGGCCACGATCAGGGCGGCCGATTCTTCAGCAGTGAGGTCAAGATGTATTGGGTCGGCGAGGGATATGCCCTCGCGGGAGACTTGCAAATGCACCGGATCGAGACAGAGCCACTCACCTGAAGCCGTCCCGCCAGCGCCGACTTTTCGTAATGCGGCGGCAGGGAGCGGATTGGTGAGCCCGAATGTCCCGGCAAGCCAATCGAGGGGCAGGTCATTACGCTGCCCGCGTCCCAGAATCAGGGACAAGCTCGGGGCGGTCAGGTCGAATACGGTATCGGCGAGGATTTCGCCTGGCAGCAGCAGGCCGGGGACAAACAGGGTCAAATGCATCGGCACATGCTAGCACGATGATTCTTGGCAATTTATCCTGTTGCACCGCAACAAAATAGTGTGTTCTTGTGCCATACTTCATCGGTGAATAATTATGCAATTCATCGAGAGGTAAATCATGACTCCCCATGAAATTAAACAATTTCTGAGTGAAAAAGTACGGCTGTTCGATGGATTCAGCCCTGAGAAGATCGACAGCATTCTGGCTGGCAGCGAGGTGCGCAGCTTTGAAGGCAAAGAGGCGATCCGGGCATGCGGTGACCCGGGCGAGTTCTTTGGTGTGATGCTGACTGGGCGTGCCGAAGTCTCGCTGACCGGGGCAATCGGTGACCGTACTGTCATCAGCGAACTCAACGACGGTGATGTCTTCGGCGAAATGTCGCTGCTGACGGGAGACCGGACGGTGACCGACATCATTGCGAGCAATCGCTGCTTCGTGCTGTTGATTCCGCAAAGCGTTTTCAACCGCGATATCGTGACCCAACCCAAGGCGGTGATGTTTCTCTCGCGCCTCTTGGCCGAGCGGGTGAAATCCAACGCGGAGAAGGCGATTGACCTCAACAGCAGCCAGTTGCAGTCGCATGCGCTGGCGAATGCCGCCGACCCGTATGCCCTGAAACTTAAATCAGAAACGCCGGGGCGCATCCTCGCACTGAATGTCGGTCACGCGCAGGTGCGTTTCGGCATCTACGATACCGAGGACGAGAGCCTCAGTGTAAATGGCATTTTCGATCATCTCAAAAATGGTGACGTGAGCGTACGTTTGAATGCCGGAGGGGCGGTGATCGAACACACGCGACCGTATTTTGAACTGTCCGACCTTTTTACGACGATTTTCGACGAGATCGGCAAACTGGGCGGCCGCTATGTTTTCATGCCGCAGGAAGTCGTCGTTGTTGGCCATCGCGTCGTCCATGGTGGCAACAAGTATTACAGCTCGACCCTGATCACGCCCGATGTGATGAAGGACATCGAGGCGTTGGCGGTGTTTGCGCCCTATCACAACCCGGTGAACCTCGACGGCATCAAGGCGGCGATGAAGTATTTCCCGGCCGTGCCGCACATCGCCGTGTTCGACACCGCCTTCCATCAGACCCTGCCGACCTACGCTTACATGTACGGTCTGCCCTACGATTACTACAAGAAGGATGGCATCCGCCGTTACGGTTTCCACGGTACCTCGCACCGCTTCGTGTCGCTCAAGTCGGCGGAGGTGACGAAGCGGCCGCTCTCAGAACTGGAAATCGTCTCCTGCCACCTTGGCATTGGCTCGTCGATGTGTGCCATCGACCACGGCCGTTCGGTCGATACGACAATGGGGCTGACGCCGTCCGAAGGACTGATCATGTCCAACCGCGCCGGCAACCTCGATCCGGCGGTAATGATCCATCTGATGGAGCATTACAAGATGTCGCCCGAAGAATTGTCGCGCCTGATCAACTCCGAAAGTGGTTTGAAAGGCATTTCCGGAATTTCCGGTGACATCCGCGAGATCGAGACTGCCGCAGACGAAGGCCATCATCGGGCCTTGCTCGCACACCGTGCTTACTGCTATCAGATTCGCAAGACCGTTGGCGCCTATGTCGCGGCAATGGGTGGCATCGACGTATTGGCCTTCACTGGTCGAATCGGTGAAACCAGTGCCACGGTGCGCAGTCTGGCCTGCCAGGGGCTCGAATTCATGGGCATCCGTCTCGACGAAGAGAAGAATCGTACGCTTGGCTCCGTGGCTTCGCACGCCGTGATCTCCAGTGATGATTCGCCCGTCAAGATCATTGTCATCACCAGTAACGACGAGCGTTTGGTGGCTTGGGAAGCACTGCGCGCCACCGAACGCAGCCTGATCGCCCGCAGCGGCGCCGAGCAGGAGGATGAGCCGATTCCTGTCGAGATTTCCGCGCACCATGTTCACCTTGCGCAGGCCGATGTCGAAAAGCTGTTTGGGCCCGGTCACCAGTTGACTCCGGAGCATGAATTGTCGCAACCCGGCCAGTTCGCCTGTGCCGAGAAAGTGCACTTGGTCGGCCCCAAGGGGAAAATCGCCAATGTGCGCGTGCTCGGCCCGACCCGTAAGGAAACTCAGGTCGAAATCGCCATGACCGAACAGTTCAAGCTGGGCATCCAGCCGCCGATCAGAGAATCCGGTGATCTGGCCAATACCCCGGGCATCACGCTTGAAGGTACCCATGGTTCGACCACCATCACCCATGGAGTGATCTGTGCTCAGCGGCATATTCACATGTCGCCCGAGGATGCCATGCGGCGCGGTCTGCGCGATAAGTATGTCGTCCGTGTGCGCGTCGAGGGTGATCGCGAGTTGATCTTCGGCGACGTGGTGGTGCGGGTCAATCCGAATTTCCGCTTGGCGATGCATATCGATACCGACGAAGGCAATGCCGCGAGTATCCGCACGGGAATGATCGGCCATATTGATGAGATCCAGATCCGGCGCTAATGTATCCTCTGCATCTATCAGGAATTTTTGAGGGAATGTCGTGATAATCGAAAAGTCAATTCGTGGTACGACGGAAGTCATCCAATTGCAGGGACGTTTTGATCATGCTTCCAGCCAAAAATTTCACAACGCCATTCGGGGTATTGGCGATGAAAAGTCGACAAGTCAGATCAACGTTGATTTGGGTGCCGTTGATTACATAGACAGTTCGGCCTGTGGGATGCTTCTCTTCCTGCGCAACAAAGCGAGTGAATCCGGTAAAACCGTAGTCCTCGAGAACGCCAAGGGTGTAGTCAAGAATGTTCTTGATGTCATGCAGTTTGCTAAATTATTTACCATTATGTAGTGGGGGCAAACCCGTCATACCGCCAGCGTCTTGGCGGCACCGCGCGGGTAGAATGCCGCCTCCATGCCACGCAAAACTTATTTTGAAGCGCTGATCGGTCTGCGCTACACCGCTGCCCGCAAACCTGGCGGCGGCAACCGCTTCATCTCCTTTATTTCACTGATTTCCATGCTGGGCCTCGCGCTCGGCGTGGCGGCGTTGATCGTCGTGTTGTCGGTGATGAACGGTTTTCAGAAGGAGTTGCGTACCCGCATACTCGGCGTTGCTTCCCACGCGCAGATTTCCGGCGCCGATGGCGAGATGGAAAACTGGCCGGCAGCCATCGCTGCCGTTGCGCGTCATCCGCGTGTCATTGCAGCTGCTCCCTTTGTTCAGCAGCAGGGCATGCTTTCATTTGATGGCCAAGTCAAGGGCGCCATGGTGCGCGGCATTCTGCCGGCAGAGGAAGACCGTGTCGCCGACTTTGCCCGCCACATGAAGACCGGCAAGCTGGAACGGCTCCAGCCGGGAGAGTTTGGCATCATTCTCGGGGCTGAACTGGCTTACTCGTTGCGTGCCTTTGCCGGTGACAAGGTGACGTTGATTGCGCCGCAGGGCATGGTGACGCCGGCGGCGGTGCTGCCGCGCATGAAGCAATTTACCGTGGTCGGCATCTTTGAAGTCGGCATGTTCGAATACGACTCGGGGCTGGCGCTGCTGCACATGGCCGATGCGCAGAAGCTCTATCGCATGGACGAGCGGGTGTCCGGCGTCAGATTGAAACTCGATGATCTCTTCACTGCGCCGACGGTGGTGCGTGAACTGGCAGCCAGCCTCGGCGCCGATCTGCGTGTTTCCGACTGGACGCGCAACCACGCCAACTTCTTCCGTGCCGTGCAGATCGAAAAAAACATGATGTTCCTCATCTTGCTCCTGATCGTCGCGGTGGCCGCCTTTAACATCGTGTCGACGCTGGTAATGACGGTGACCGACAAGCGTGCCGACATCGCCATCCTGCGCACGCTGGGGGCGAGCCCCGGCAGCATCATGCGCATCTTCATCATCCAGGGCACGTTGATTGGCGTGATCGGCTTGGCACTCGGTATTGCGGGTGGCGTGGCGCTGGCATTGAACGTGGAAACCGTGGTGCCATTTCTCGAGCGTCTGCTGGGTATCCAGTTCCTTGCCAAGGATGTCTATTACATCTCCGACCTGCCTTCCGATCTGCACTGGTCGGATGTGTGGATCATCGCTTCGGTATCTTTCGTGCTGACGGTGCTGGCGACGCTTTACCCGAGTTGGCGCGCGGCCCGTGTCAATCCGGCGGAGGCATTGCGGTATGAATGAGGATATGAATGAGCCAATTCTCGTCTGTGCCGGCCTGAGTAAAACCTTCCGCCAGGGCGGGACGGATGTGCCGGTGCTGGCAGGGATCGATCTGAAAGTCGGTGCTGGCGAGACGGTGGCCATCATTGGTGTCAGTGGTTCCGGCAAGAGCACACTGCTGCATTTGCTGGGTGGGCTTGATGTGCCGTCAGCGGGTTCGGTGCATTTGCTCGGACGTGCGTTGGCCGATGTATCGGAAGCAGAGCGCGGCAGGTTGCGCAACGAATCGCTCGGTTTCGTCTATCAGTTTCACCATCTGCTACCGGAATTTACCGCACTGGAAAATGTCGCCATGCCGCTGCTCATTCGCCGCATGGCCAAAGCCGAGGCTGAGGGCAGGGCGGCGGCGATCCTGACCGAGGTGGGGTTGGGCGCGCGCCTCAAGCATCGCCCGGGTGAACTTTCGGGCGGCGAGCGCCAACGCGCCGCTTTGGCACGGGCGCTGGTAACCCGACCGGCCTGTGTGCTGGCCGACGAACCCACCGGCAACCTCGATCGCCACACGGCTGACGAAGTGTTCGCGCTGATGCTGCGCATGAATGCCGTGCACGGCACGAGCTTGGTGATCGTCACGCACGATGCGACACTGGCGGCGTCCTGCCAGCGCCGACTTTTGCTTGAGGATGGCAATCTGAAAGATCATTAAGCGTGGAAATGTATGCCGAGAAACTTATGGGCATAGACGCAATCTTTATGTGGATGTAGCATCCTCGGTTCGTTCTCACCCGTATCCAAGGAGTATCAACATGCGTAAGTCCAAACTCATCATTGCTACTTTTTCCCTTTTCTCTTTCGCAGCTTTCGCCGCCGACGATTTCGCGACCGCCAAGGAGGCAGAAGCAATGGTCGCCAAGGCCGTACAGGCCGTGAATGCCGACAAGGCCGCCGCCTTCAAGGAAATCACCGGCAAGGACAAAAAGTGGGTCAACCGCGATCTTTACCCCGTGGTGTATGACATGACGGGCAAGTGCCTGGCCCATGGCCAGAACGAAAAACAGGTCGGCAAGGATCTGATTGAACTGGCCGATGCCGACGGCAAGGAATTCGTCAAGGAACGCGTCGAGTTTGCCAAGAGCAAGGGCAAGTTCTGGCATGACTACAAATTCACCGACCCGGTTTCCAAGAAAGTCCTGCCGAAGTCTGCGTACTGCGAGAAGGCTGGAGACGTAATCGTCTGCGCCGGCGTCTACAAGCACTGATCTACCACTGCTGCCACCCCCTGCTGCGAGCGAACAGTTCGCAGCAGTTAATTCCCTTTTGGTGAGTGCCCTCATGAACATCAAGACGAAAATTCTCATCCCCTCTCTCGTGGCCATGATGATGATGCTGGTGCTCGGCATCGTCAGCTACCTTGGCATGCGCAACATGCAGCAGACGCTCGATCAGGTGGCCACGAAAGGCATGCAGCACATCGCCATTTTGAGTGAAAGTCGCGGTGAGTTGCTTGAGGCCAATCTGGGCGCTTATCGCCTGTTTTCCACCATGGCGAACTTTGACGAGGCGAGAATCAAGAAGGAAACAGCCGTCGTCCTGGGACATGCCGATGCCGCAATTCAGCTCTTGAAGAAGATGTACGAGCGTAGCGACATCGAAGCAGATGAAAAGCAGGAACTTGCCGCCTTCGAGGAACCGCTGGCCAAGTACCGCAAGACTATCGCCCAGGCCATCGACATGGCGGAATCCGATTTGGCATCCGGCACGGGCATGATGCAGGCGGCCGACAAGCGGTTTCTCAACATCAACACCGAGTTGGGCAAGATGCTTGAGGGGCAGAAAAAAGAGGCTGACAACCTGATTACCGCTGCGGTCGAGCGTGCCTCGAATGCGATCGCTGTCGATGTTTTGGTTTTCCTGATTGGACTGGTGGCTGCCATCGCGATTTCTCTTGTCCTGGCCCGAAAGATCGTCGCGCCCTTGCTTGACGCCATCCACACCGCCACATCGGTAGCAGGCGGCAATCTCACCAATCGCATTGACACGAGCGGCAAGGACGAAACCGGTGATTTGTTGCGGGCGCTCTCAGGTATGCAGAGCAGTTTGCGCGACCTGATCAGCCAGATCGGCGGCAATGCGCGCATGACGGCTGGTTCCTGCAGTTCGATGGCGGGCGCACTGCAACGCATCAGTCAAGCCGTAGATGGCCAGAACGATGCCACCTCGGCGGTCGCTGCCGCGGTGGAACAGATGAGCGTCAGTATCAACAACATCCACGACAACGCCAGCCAGGCACTATCAGCCAACCGGCAATCATCTGCACTGGCAACTCGGGGCGTCGGCGTGATTCAAAATGCCTTCGACGAGATGATGAAGATTTCCAGCACGGTCAAGGATGCCGCGGATGTGATCGAACGTGTCGGGCAGCAGTCCAACGAAATATCGAGCATCGTCAGCACGATTCGCGAGGTGGCGGATCAGACCAATCTGCTGGCACTGAATGCCGCTATCGAGGCGGCGCGCGCCGGCGAACAGGGACGTGGCTTTGCGGTCGTTGCCGACGAAGTGCGCAAGCTGGCCGAAAAAACCACCAGTTCCGCCGCAGAAATTTCCCGCATGATCGAGGCGATCCAGGAAAGTTCCGGCCATGCGGTCGACAATGTCCATCATGTCGTTGTTCAGATGGAGACCACGGCTACCTATGCGTCAAACGCCAAGGAGTCGATTGAGCGCATTCACGCCAGTTCGTTGCAAAGCGAGGGCTTTGCCCAAGATATTTCCTCTGCCCTGGGAGAGCAGACGCAGGCCAGTCAGTTGATCGCCCAGCAAGTGGAACAGATCACTCGCATGAGCGACGAAAACGCGCAAAGCGTCGCCAACGCAGGACATGCCATGCACGAACTCGAGGAGGAGTCACGCACCCTCGATGCGGCGGTTGCCCATTTCAAGGTGTAGTGCGCTAGCCCTGACTGCGGCGGCGGGCTTTACGCCGGGCCAGTTTTTTCAGCAGATGCAGGCGCCACGCCAGGTGAATGCCCAGGTAGCCAGCGAAGGCCAGACCACTCGCCAGCAGGACGAGTCCGAGCGCGAGCGGCAATCCCAGTTGACCGAGCCAGACGATCAGTTGTTGCAGCCATTCACCCAGACTGTTTGCGTACTCTGGCGGTTGCGTGAAGGGATTGTTCGTGCCAATGAACAGCCGGCCGAGACCATAGGCGACCAGGTAGAGTGGCACGATCGTGAACGGGTTGGTGTAAAGCGTGGTGACGAGCGCGAGCGGCAGGTTGACGCGGAAGACGACGGCGCAGATGGCCGCGCCGAGCATCTGGAACGGCCCCGGAATCAGCCCGCAAAACAAGCCGGCCGCCACGCCACCGGCAGCCGAATGGCGATTCACGTGCCACAGGCGCGGATGCAGCAAGGTGTTGCGAAACGGTGC
>CAJBAP010000396.1 GCA_903950295.1 uncultured Rhodocyclaceae bacterium | reverse complement strand
GCCCTCAATCGCTACACCAAGCAGGCCAAGTCGGGTGGCGACAAGGAAGCCAAGCTGCTGGTCGATGTGCTGGAAAAATGCATGGCACAGTTGAATCAAGCCAAACCGGTGCGCGCCCTCGATCTATCGAAGGAAGAGTGGGTCAATCTGCGGCCATTTTTTCTACTGACCGCGAAACCGGTTTTGTATGCTGCCAACGTCAAGGAAGGCGGCTTTGAGAACAACGCCTACCTCGCCGCCGTGTGCGCCCATGCGGCGCAGGAAAACGCCGACGTCGTCGCCATCTGCGCCGCCATCGAGGCCGAAATCGCCGACCTCGAAGACGAAGACAAGCAGGTCTTTCTCGCCGACCTGGGGCAGGATGAGCCGGGCCTCAACCGTCTGATCCGTGCCGCCTATCACCTGCTTGGCCTGCAAACCTATTTCACCGCCGGCGTGAAGGAAGTGCGTGCCTGGACCATCCATCAGGGCGACACCGCGCCGCAAGCCGCCGGCGTGATCCACACTGATTTCGAGCGCGGTTTCATCCGCGCCCAGACCATCGCCTACGAAGATTTCATCGCCTACAAGGGCGAAACAGGCGCAAAAGAGGCCGGCAAGATGCGGGCGGAAGGCAAGGAGTATGTTGTGAAAGATGGCGACGTACTCAACTTCCTCTTCAACGTCTAGCGGCCGAAAAGTCGGCGTTGGCGGGACGGCAGAAGACTGGTCCTTCTGCATCACGCAGCCGGCCTTATCCTGACGATAAAAAATTGTGTCTGGTGCTGATGCTGCGATGCGGCTAAATTCGCGGTTTCGATTCAGTCGCCAAGGAGAAAACCCATGCAGGACGGCCGCACTACCCTCACCCAATTCATTATTGAAGAGCAGCGCCACATCGCGGGCGCTTCCGGTGATTTCACTGGCCTGCTCAACGATGTCGCCACCGCCTGCAAGGTCATCAGCAATGCCGTGTCAAAGGGCGCCCTGATTGGCGTGCTAGGTAGCGCCGGCGAAGAAAACGTGCAGGGCGAGGTGCAGAAGAAGCTCGACATCATCTCCAATGACGTGATGATCAAGTCCAACGAGTGGGCTGGCCATCTTGCCGGCATGGCTTCGGAGGAGATGGAAGACATCTACCCGATCTCTGCCACCAACGTGCGCGGCAAGTACCTGCTGGTCTTCGATCCGCTCGACGGTTCATCGAACATCGACGTGAATATCACCGTCGGCACGATCTTTTCCATCCTGCGCTCGCCCAACCCGGGCGTCGACGCCAAGCTCGAGGATTTTCTCCAGCCTGGTGCGCAGCAAGTCTGTGCCGGCTTTGCGCTCTACGGCCCCTCGACGCTGCTGATCATCACCACCGGCCATGGCGTGAACGGCTTCACGCTCGACCGCGAAGTCGGCGAGTTCATCCTGACTCATCCGGCCATGAAGATCCCCGAAGACACGCAGGAGTTCGCCATCAATGCGTCGAACGAGCGCTTCTGGGAGTGGCCCGTCAAGCGCTATGTCGATGAGTGCATGGCTGGCAAGACCGGCCCGCGCGGCAAGGACTTCAACATGCGCTGGATTGCCTCGATGGTGGCCGAGGCCTATCGCATTCTCACGCGCGGTGGTGTCTTCATGTATCCGAAGGACACCAAGGATGCGTCGAAACCCGGCCGTCTGCGCTTGTTGTACGAGGCCAACCCGGTCGGCTTCATCATCGAGCAGGCGGGCGGCATCTGCACCACCGGCCTGCAGCGCATGCTCGACGTGCAACCGACCTCACTGCACCAGCGTGTGCCGCTGATCTTCGGTTCGAAGAACGAAGTGGAGCGCATCGAGCGCTACCATCAGGAACTGAAAACCAGCTGATTGCTTACTGCCAGCCGGTCGGCCTGGCCGACTGGCCGCAGGGCATCTGGAATACGCGCTGGTCTTCGAGCCGCACGGCGGTCAGATTGCCACCCCACAGGCAACCCGAATCCAGCGCCAGAAGGTTCTCCGTTTGCCGAAAGCCGAGAGCCGACCAGTGACCGCAAACGATCATGTGATCGGCGCTCTGGCGATCGGGGGCTGCGAACCAGGGTGTGCAATCCACGGGCCCGCGTTCCGGCGGACCCTTGGCGCCCGGCGCGCGAAATTCCATGCGACCATTGGCCGTGACGAAGCGCATGCGGGTCATCGCATTCACCACGACGCGCAACCGGTCCCAACCGGTCAGTTCGTCGCGCCAGCCGTCCGGCTCGGAGCCCCACATGTTGGCGAGGAATTTGCGGTAGTTGGGGGCGATCAGTGCCGCCGATACTTCGTCCGAGAGCGCCCGTGCTTGCGTTATGCTCCATGCGGGCAGGAGGCCGGCATGCACCATCGACCATTTTCCCTCGACATGAAACAACGGGAGCGCCCGTAGCCAGGTGAGCAGTTCGTCGCGATCGGGTGCGGTGAGGATTTCCTCGAGCGTATCTTCCTTGTTAGCCTTGCCGTAGCCTTCCGCCTGCATGACCAGATGGAGGTCGTGATTGCCGAGTACGGTGATGGCTGCGGGGCCGAGTTGCTTGACGAAACGCAGCACCTCGAGCGACTGCGGGCCGCGATTCACCAGGTCGCCGACGAACCAGAGACGGTCGTTTTCAGGCGAAAAATCCAGATAATCGAGCAGGCGTGCGAGAGGATCGTAGCAACCCTGCAAGTCGCCGAAGGCGTAGGTGGCCATTAATTCTCCAGTGCAGCCAGAACCACCTGGGAGGTGATCTGATGAATGCAAACGCGCTTGGCGCGCGAGGTTTGCCCGCTGACGAGTTCAACTGCCGTCCTGCCAGCGCCGACTTTTTCGGCGATGAAGGCGAGCAACGCAGCATTCGCCTTGCCATCGACGGGCGGCGCGGCGAGACGAATTTTCAGCGCATCGCCGCGCGGGCCAACCACCTCGGATCTTTTCGCGCCCGGCTGGATGTGCAGGCTGACGATCACATCATCGCCTGCCGAGCGTAGCCAGGGTGTCATGGCAGCAGGAACGACATGGGCTGCAGGTTGGCGAGCACGACCAGCAGCACTTCGAGCAGCAGGATCACCACCAGTGGCGAAAGGTCGATGCCGCCGAGCACCGGCATGCGACGACGCACCGGTCCGAGCAACGGCCGGGACAGTGCATCGAACAGCGGTACGAGCGGCGAGTAAGGGTTGATCCACGACAGCAGCGCGGCCACGATCACCACCCCCATCACGAGGTACACCGCCATGCGCAGCACGGCGATGCAGGCAAGCCAGACGACGCCGAGCATGGCTTCCGGCGATACGGCCAATACCCCGGTCAGCCCGATCATGATGCCAAAATAGGCGATCTGCACGAACCATGCGGCCAGGACACTCGCGAGATCCATGCCGAACAGGCCGGGGATGAAACGTCGCAAGGGCAGCACCGCCCAGTCGGTGACGGCCAGCACGAACTGTCCGATGGGGTTGCGAAATGGCGCACGTACCCACTGCAGATATACCCGCGCGAGAAAAGCCACCGCCAGCAGGTTGGCGGCGGTACCGAGCAGTAGCCCGACGATTTGTGCCAGCATCAGAGTTGTTCCCTCAGTCCTTGCCTAATTGGTCGCAGAGCTCACGCCCGCGCGTAGCCGCTGCTGCGATGCCATGTCCGATCGACACGCCAACCCGCAGCGAGGCGAAGGCATCGAGCGCGGCGGCTGTGGTGCCGCCTTTCGAGGTGACGCGCTCGCGCAGTACGCCTACTGGTTCCTCGCTGGCCTCGGCAAGCCGAGAGGCGCCGAGAAAGGTTTCGATCGCCAGGAGGCGCGCGGTCTCGGCCGGCAAGCCCAGATCGGTTCCCGCATTCTGTAGCGCTTCGATAAAGTAGAACACGTAGGCCGGGCCGCTGCCCGAGACGGCAGTCACCACGTCCATCAATGCCTCATCTTCGATCCAGAGCGTACTGCCGACGGCGCGCAGGATTTTCTCGGCGGTGTCGCGCCCCTCGCGGTCAACCTCCGGTGCGGCAAACAGGCCGGTGATGCCGGCGCCGATCAGCGCCGGAGTGTTGGGCATGGCCCGCACCAACTTGCCATAGTTGCCGTTGTTACCCGTGTCGCCCAACCAGCGACCGATGTCGGCGAGCCGCAAGCCGGCGGCGATGCTGATGACCAGTTGGTCGCCAAGCTTGCCGGCTGCCGGCGCGAGTGCCTCCTTCATCATCTGCGGTTTGACCGCCAGCACGAGCACCTCGCAATTGAGCGCCGCCGTGTCGATGGCGGGCGCACAGCGGATGCCGAAATTTTCAGTCAGCCGTTCGCGCGCCTCGGCAACCGGCTCGACGACCTGAATGCCGGCCGCAGAGAACCCCTGTTTCTTCATGCCGCCGATGAGGGCGGTCGCCATGTTGCCACCACCGATGAAGGTTATTTTCACGCGTATTGCCTTTCACCAAAAATTGCCGTGCCGATGCGCACGACAGTTGCGCCTTCCATGATCGCTGCCTCGAGGTCGTGACTCATGCCCATCGACAGTGTATCGAGTGCCAGACCTTCGGCTACCAGCGTATCGCGTAATTCACGCAACAACGCAAAGCGCCGCCGGGTGATCGAATCGGCCAGCGCCGACATTTCGGCTGGCTCGGCGGTTGGCTCGGGAATCGCCATCAGGCCACGCAAACGCAGGCCAGGTAGTGTTGCTATCGTGTGGCATAGCGCCGGTGCTTCCGCCGGGGCGCAGCCGCTCTTGCTCGCCTCACCGCTCACATTGACCTGCACGCAGACATTGAGCGGGGACAAGTCGGCCGGGCGTTGTTCCGACAACCTTGCGGCGATTTTAAGGCGCTCGACCGAATGTACCCAGGAAAAATGTTCGGCGACTGACCGGGTCTTGTTGCTTTGCAGGGGGCCGATGAAATGCCATTGCAGATCAAGGTCGGCCAATTCAGCCTGCTTGGCCTGCGCCTCCTGCACGTAGTTCTCCCCAAAGGCGCGCTGGTTGGTTGCTGCCGCTTCACGAATACATGCCGCTGGCCAGGTTTTCGACACCGCCAGCAGTGTGACCGTTGCGGGGTCGCGCTGTGCGGCGGCGCAGGCGGTGGCAATACGGTCCTTTACAGCTTGCAGGTTGGCGTGAATTGTTGTCATATAGCGCCTTCAGTATACCCAAGCCATCCACCGGAGACATCCATGGACATCACCGAACTACTGGCCTTTGTTGTCAAGAACAAGGCATCCGACCTGCACCTCTCTTCCGGTCTGCCACCGATGATCCGCGTGCATGGTGATATCCGCCGCATCAACCTGCCGGCGATGGAGCACAAGGATGTGCATGGAATGATCTATGACATCATGAACGACGGGCAGCGCAAGGTCTATGAAGAACACCTCGAGTGCGACTTTTCCTTCGCGGTACCCAACCTGGCGCGCTTCCGGGTCAATGCCTTTGTCCAGAACCGCGGTGCGGCGGCGGTGATGCGGACCATTCCGTCGAAGATCCTTTCGCTCGAAGACCTCAAGTGTCCGAAGAT
>CAJBAP010000395.1 GCA_903950295.1 uncultured Rhodocyclaceae bacterium | reverse complement strand
GCGGCTGTGCGGAGTGCAAACCGTGGGGCTCGAAGGGATTCCTGAAGTGCGTCACAGCGGTGGGCAAACTCGCCCGTAAGAAGATCCCCGGCATCAGGATCGTTCTCTCCTCCTGGATGATTGAGCAAGGGGAATGGAGCGGGATACAGGAACAGCTCGCGCGGACCAGGGGGCTGGCGGACGAGATTCTACTTGAGCCTTCCGTCGGCCCCAGGATCGATCCGAAAGATCCCGGCCTGCCGATCTTCGGCTTCCCCGAGATCAGTATGCACGAGACATTCCCGTGGGGAGGGTTCGGCGCCACGCCGCTGACCGCTCATTCGCAGGGCCAATGGAATTCGGCCAAGGGTGCAAGTGTTGTAAGTTGTGTTGCTTGTATCGTAGTTACCGAAGCTATCCGCCACATAGGCTTTCATTGTTAGCGTGGCCTGGTGGGCGGAGGCGCTGTAGCTTCTGGTCACATCCAGTCGCACGTGGATGACGCCGCTCTGTGGGGAGTCGCTGTTGTAGGGCACCATGGACGTTGTCAGGGGCACTGATGTGCCGTTCGGGGATGACAGGTAAACGGGGTAAAGCGTGGACATTGTGACCATGCCTGGCACGGCACTGGCCGAATAAGGGCCGCCGGGGTCGGTCGTCAGGCTATAACTGAATTGCGTTGGGCTGGCGCTGGTAATCACGAAGGTGCCGTTGTAGCCGGCGGGATAGATATTCGCGATGCTGATGTATTGGCCTAAAACAAGGTTGTGAACAGATGATGTGGTGACCGTGACTATCCCGCCAGTCCAGGATGCCGCAGCGATGGCGCTGGTGGCGGTGGCATAGCCTCCGGTACAGGTACTGGCGTAAGAGGTCAGCGTGAAACTCGTGGCGTTCGGCACCGATGCTACCTGGTAAGTTCCATTACAACCAACGGAACTGGTGAAGCCGGAAAGATTGATGTAGTCGCCCACGGCAAAATCGTGAGACAGCGCGGTGGTCAAAACGCCAGCAGCGACGCTGGAAATGGTTGCTGTGCGGCTTACTGAGGTGCCATAGTTATAGGCGCCGGGATCGGATGCCTGGGCATAGGTGAAACGGGTGGAGTCGGGTACCGTGTCAATGGGAAACGTTCCCTGATATGAGGTAGCAGTTACGTCGGAGAGATAGACGTTGTGTCCAGGGGTGAAGTTGTGAGCTCCGGATGTCGTGGCTGTTACCCGTGTTCCGTCCCATGTTGCGGCTATGACATTGGCGATCGGTGTTGCGGTGGGAATGATGCCCGTCGTAGCCCTCGGGTTCAACGGCTCCGCGCCACTGCCTAGAATGCCGGCATAGTGGGTGTTGTCGTCACTGCCTGTACTTGCGGCGTCGCTGTCACTGGCATTGCCCCAGTACACGAAATCGAAGTGGTTAGGGCTTGGGTCTACTCTTGACGTGTCGCGACTTGTGTCGAATTCGATTGCGAGTTTCGGCGGCTTGATTCCGACCGGAGCTTGCCCCGGATTTGATGCCAGCGGGTAGCTGAATTGTGTCGGGCTGATGACCGTGATGGAACTAGTGGGCACGTTGTAGCCGCCAGGCAGCACCCCGCTGATGGTGACGTTGTTGCCTGAAATAAAACCATGCGCGCTTTCCGTCGTGACGGTCGCCGTCCCGCCTGAACTGGCCGACCAGGATATCTCGGAAATGTTTATGCCGGGTCCGCCGAAGGAGGCCTGACCGGTAGGTGGGGCGCCTGCATATCCTAGACTCGTACTGCGTGTAGCGCCTGTTGTGACGGTGGCACCGCACATGATAGGTGTGGTACTGGCCGGACTGTTGGTGGTTGCATCGGCTATGGCCATGGTGAAGCCACGTCCGCGGGTCACCACTTGATATCGGAAATAGATCCGCATCGTCGTACCGAGCGCGAGCGGGGTCGGATACCAGACGCATCCGGTACCTACTCCGCCAATTGTGTCTCCTAGCGTCACGGTCTTGGCCGTGGTGTCTACGGACGCTACCGAAGTTGTGCCTCGGCTGGTTTTGCCGCCATCAAAACCGGCGATGTCCTGAGCGAAGGACTTGAATTCTCCAGGAAACAGGCATGTGCCTACGTCCAGCGCACGACTGGCAGCAGTTCCGTTCTCCGTGTAGCCAATGGATCCCGCGAAGGATGTGGCGGCACTGTTGAGAATTTCGCGGCCGCTGCCGGCCTCGAAATAACTGTCGAGATTTGCGGTCGAATACGTCTGCTCTGTGCTGGTTCGCGGTTGGCCGCTGGCATTCCGACCGCCAAACATCAGTGCGCCGCGGCAGGCCGTTCCCGCTACTGTCAGACAGGGTGTCGTGAGAGTCGAGCAGAGAGCTTGGCGATATTGGCCGGACCAATTGGCGTAGTAGTTTGTGTAGTTGCCGTCATTCAGTGTTAGCGAGAGGGGCAAGGTGCCGATCTGTTTGCCGAACTGAGTGAAACTGCCGATGTCGGAAGGTTGGCTGTTGGATGTTGTGTTGGCTTCCAAGTCATCCTGAATCTTCTTCTCCAGCGCCGCCTTTATTTCGTTGGTCAGCTTGTTCACATGACCAACGGGGGATGCGGTGAGTGCATTGCTGAAATCCTTGCGGTTCACCACGCGGTCGAAAATTTCCTTCGGCGTTACCCATGCCAGGCGATCGTTGTCGGTCGTGGCGTCTTTGACCAAACCCTGGGTCAGGGTGATCGTAGCGCTGCTGGCGGCGGCGATGGCGGCGATGGTATTGTTGCCGCCGTCCAGGTAGGCTGCGATCTGGGCGGGATTTGTGTAGCAGGGGGCTTGGGTTCCGGCTGTGCGGCTTTGCGAGCCGAGGGGCGGCCCCACCGCGAAGATCACCGCCGCCGCCCCCCCGTGAGCGTCGTCGGGCGCAACGAGAGTGGTGGTGCCGCCCGAATCAACCACCTTGAATTGTCCCTGGGTGTCCCAGTTCAATGGAGCGGATGTCCAGGGAAGTGTGGCATCTATGCCCTTGGGATTGTTCTTGAAGCTGCCCGATACCGCGTACCAGAGGCAGTTGCCTGAACTATCGCGCAGATCGGGCAAGCCCAGTGTCTTGTAGGGCAGCAGGCCAACGCTTGCTTCGCCGGCGTGTCCGCAGGAGCCGGCGGCATCTCCGTTGCCTGTCATGTCCGGGCACGGCAGATATCCGAAAACCTCCGTGCTGTGGGTTGAGTCATCGCGGTAGGTAGCGGCATATCCCAGCAAGGCTTCGCGCGCCTGAGCCAGCGAATCACCTCCGCCACCCTGTCGGGACTCCCGCTCATAGATGCTCACCGCCTCGAGCTGAACTACCAGGAAGTACAGCACGCCCATGGTCAGCAGCGCCATCAGCATGATCAACGCAGCACCCTTGTGGTAGCGCCGTCGGGGGCGCCCGGCATGACATCGAACACGGATCATCGCGCCTGCCATTACTGCTTTCCGGCGCGTGCGTTGAACACTGCCAGAGCCCGCTCCAGAACCCGACGGTCGGCGACATCCTTGTCGCGCGCGGTTTGCTTGGTGAACAGCAGGACATCCCTGATCTTCAGGCCCGCGGCATGGTTGGCGGGAACGAGCAGGTCGATGTCGGTGGTGGCGCGGTGGTAGCCGTGCGCAAACAATGCGTAGCCGCCGATCAGCAGGTACTCGGCGCCGCTTTGATTCGGCGAATGGATCAGCGCCTTGAGATCATCGAAGCTAGCCGGGCGACTGTGCTGTTCCATCAGGTATCGTTCTTGTCACGGGCGCGCGCCAGGGCCGCCATGCCCCTCGCTATGCACTCCATTTGATGCTGATTGGCCTCGGCATGGGTCTTGAAGCGATACACGCCCTTCGGAATGAAGCTGTCGTTTCCGCCCGGCAGACGATGGATTTCGTCGTTGAATTTCGCGCCCTCGCTGAGTCGGGTTGCCGAGGCGGCGAAGCAGATGGGCATGGCTTGGCGGTGTCCGACGGTACGCATGGGAGTTCTGCCCGCGTCAGCGCGGCTTGCTGCGATCACCCGGCGTCACTACGCTGCCGTTGCCCAGTCGCGTATTGCGTTCGCCGGTGGCCCGGTTCATGGCTTCGCCGACCTTGAGCTGCGCCGGTGCTTCTTCTCCTGGGGCAAGAAGTGCGCTGCCTGGCGTTTTCGGCGATATGACGGCGCTGACGCCGGTGCGGGAGGCTTCATTCTCGGTTTG
>CAJBAP010000394.1 GCA_903950295.1 uncultured Rhodocyclaceae bacterium | reverse complement strand
GGAAATGACGGGACTCGATCCCGACGGCGATCGCATCATCGAACTGGCCATGGTGATCACGAATTCGCAACTTGAGGTCGTTGCCGAAAGCGCGGTGTGGGCGGTATTCCAGCCGGACAGCGTGCTCGATGGCATGGACGACTGGAACAAAAAAACCCACGGCAAATCCGGCTTGATCGAAAAGGTGAAAGCCTCGGTCCTGGCTGAAGACGATGTCGAGGCGCAGGCTCTAGACTTTCTCAAGCGACATGTTCCATCTGGCAAGTCGCCGATGTGTGGCAACTCCATCTGTCAGGATCGCCGCTTCATGGCACGCTATATGCCAAAGCTGGAAGCCTACTTTCACTATCGCAATCTCGATGTGTCGACGCTCAAGGAGTTATGCAAGCGCTGGACACCAGAAATTGCCAAGGGCGTGAAAAAAAGCGGCAAGCACGAGGCGCTGGCAGATATCTACGAGTCCATCGAGGAACTCAAGTATTACCGCGCCAACTTTTTGAAGGTCTGACCCGGCTTATTCACTGCGCTGGTCGAGGTGCCAGCGCTCGTCGCGTTCGCCAGGGCGGTGGCCCTGCCAGCGCTCCTCCCAGCCAGTGGCGGCTTCTCGATCCTTGCTGTCGACGATGACCAGGCGCCAGCTGCAAGTGCGCTTGCGGGTAGGCAATACGGTACGAATCCCCGCGAAATAGTCGAGCGAGGCGCGCTGGGCCACGCTGACACTGACCCGCTCCAGACAGTCGATTTTCTCTGGCAATGCTTCATGCAAGGACATGATGACCGGGCGGAACGACTTGCTGTGATCGATCCAAGAGAGCAGGAGTATGGACACCAGCGCCCACATGAGCGTCGTTCCTGCGGCCCAGTGCAGGCTGGCACGCCAGTTCGCACGGGGAAGCCGCCACAGCAACAGCCAGATGCCCGTCAGGGTGATCGCAATAGCCAGTGCGAGCAGAGAATAGTGAACCTCATGACCGGGCGCGAGCTTGGCGAAATTCCTGGCGATTTTTGGCGGCCAACCGAGCGCTTGTGCGCTCGCGCTGAGCCAGATCAGGATGGCGACGAAGCTGAAGGTCATCGCACCGAACCAGTTGAACGCATTGGCGGCGCCGCGGCGCAAACGATCGGCACCGGCAGCCGCCAGCAGGATGAGAGCGGGCAGCATGGGCAGTATGCCGAGGGTGCGTGTCGATCCGGAGAGGAACCAGCCCAGCCCGAGCAGGCTGCCCAGCAGCGGCAGCGCCAGTTGCGCCGGTTGGCGACGGTGGAGCCAGAGGCTCCAGAATGCCAGTGGCAGCACCGGCCAGGCTGCCCAGATCAGTTGTTCAGCGTGGCGCAAGGTGGGCAGGCTGCGGGCGAGTGTGGCCTCGGCAATTTCGTTTTGCCACCACAAGGCCCATAGCTCCGGTGAGCGTTTCGCCAGCAGCATGGGCCAGAGGGCGATCAGGGGGAGGGCAATGGCCAGGGTTAGTGCGAGCGCTTTCCAGTCGCGGCGAAAAATCGGCGCTGGCAGGACGGCAATGGCCATGATCAGGCCAACGAGTCCGTGGGCGGGGAAAGCGAGACCGATACCGGCACCAAGCAACAGTGCGCCGCGCGTTTTCCCCTGCAGGATGAGGCCTCCACCCCAATACGCCAGGGCGGCAAATGCGAGCCCGGCAACGGCCGGCTGCGCTTCATGCAGGGGTGACAGCAGACCGAGGGTGCCGATGGCCAGCAGCGGGGCAATTCGCCCGGCGGTTGCGCCATGCAATGAGCGCGCGGCACCCGCAAGGGCAAGCAGGAACAAGGCCCCAAATAGCGTGGTCGCTAGGCGCGCAGCATCATGAAACCCGAGCAGGCCGCCGAGGCTGCGACCGAGCAGGGCGGCTACCCAATGGTAGAGGGGCGCGGTGTGAGGCCAAGACTCACCGGCGACATGCGGGAATAACCAGTTACCCTGGGTGGCAAAG
>CAJBAP010000393.1 GCA_903950295.1 uncultured Rhodocyclaceae bacterium | reverse complement strand
GCCAGTAGCGCTGCTTGATGGCCGCAACCGTCGTCGTCGCAGAGCGGATTTTCACCTGCTCAGGTTCGCGCAGGTAGCGCTGGGCAATGCGGCGAATCGGGTCTGGCATGGTTGCCGAAAACAGTGCGGTCTGGCGCTCTTTCGGCGTGTGTTCAAGAATCCATTCGACATCGTCGATGAAACCCATGCGCAACATCTCGTCGGCCTCGTCGAGCACTAGAGTACTCAAGCTATTGAGGTTGAGGCTCTTGCGTTCAAGGTGATCCATGACGCGGCCCGGCGTGCCGACGATGACATGGGGCCCCCGAGATAGCGCCCGCAACTGGATCACCATGCTTTGCCCGCCATACACCGGCAACACGTGGAAACCCGGCATGTGGTGCGCGTATTTCTGAAAGGCCTCGGCCACCTGGATCGCCAGTTCGCGCGTCGGCGTCAGCACCAGCGCCTGCGGCACCTTCTTGGCAAGATCGAGCCGCGCCAGCAAGGGTAAGGCAAACGCCGCCGTCTTGCCGGTGCCGGTCTGTGCCTCACCAATCAGGTCGCGGCCGGCCAGGAAAATCGGGATACAAGCGGCCTGGATCGGCGACGGGGTTTCGTAACCGACGTCCGCAAGGGCCGTCAGCAGGGGAACGGGCAATTGCAGCGCCGCAAAACTTTCGATGGGGGCAATGGATTGGCTCATGATGTTCCTGTGCAGGCCAGATTGGCCATGGATGCTGAGCATTATCGCAGACGCGTCAAGTAGACTGGCGCCATGAATGGAAAACGCGCGATTATCGTCGGCGCTGGGCCGGCCGGACTCATGGCAGCGGAGGTACTGGCACAGGCCGGCATCGCCGTCGACGTGTACGACGCAATGCCCTCGGTCGGCCGCAAATTTCTCATGGCGGGCAAGGGTGGGCTCAATCTCACCCATGCAGAAATCTTTGACCGTTTCGTCACCCGCTACGGCACGCAAAGCAATTGGGTAAAAACCTGGCTCAGCAGTTTCGGTGCAGACGCGGTGCGTGATTGGGCACGCGGACTCGGCATCGACAGCTTCGTCGGCACCTCGGGCCGCGTGTTCCCGACTGACATGAAGGCTGCGCCATTGCTGCGTGCCTGGCTGCATCGCTTGCGCTCCACAGGTGTGCGCTTCCACGTGCGCCAGCGCTGGCTGGGCTGGGATGCTCAAGGCGACTTGCGTTTTGCCACCCCTGAGAGTGAGCAAAAAGTCGGCGCTGGCGGGACGGCAATCATTCTGGCGCTGGGAGGAGGCAGTTGGGCAAAACTTGGATCGGATGGCGCATGGGTGCCTCTGTTGCAAGCGCGCGGCATCGCCATAGCACCCTTGAAGCCGGCTAATTGCGGATTTGACGTCGGTTGGAGTCAGCACTTCCGCGATAAATTTTCCGGTCAACCCGTAATGTCCGTCGTGGCAATGTTTGCCGATCAAAAGCGACAAGGGGAATTCGTCATCTCACAACACGGCGTGGAAGGCAGCCTGATCTACGCCCTCGCTGCCCCATTGCGCGAGACCATAGAGACCAAGGGCACCACCACGCTTTTCCTTGACCTCGCTCCCGGCAAATCAGTAGCGCGGCTCACCGGCGAGATTGCTCACCCACGCGGCTCTCGCTCGATGGCCAGCCACCTGCAAAGCCGTGCCGGCATCGCCGGCGTCAAGGCCGGCCTGTTACGCGAGTGCGCAACCCGGGACGACTACGCCGATCCAGCCAGGCTCGCCACCGTGATCAAAGCTTTGCCACTGCGACTCGTTTCGCCACGCCCGCTCGACGAAGCCATCAGCAGCGCCGGTGGCGTAACCGCCGATGCGCTCGATGACAATTTGATGCTCAGAGCCTTGCCGGGTACTCTCTGTGCGGGAGAAATGCTCGACTGGGAGGCACCGACAGGCGGGTATCTTCTCACTGCCTGCTTTGCCAGTGGTTATGCAGCAGGAAAAGGCGCGCTGGCGTGGCTCCAGTCGAACCGTTCCAGCAGTGCCGCAAACTGACCCTGCGCCGTCCCGCCAATGCCGACTTTTTCGCCGCTGAGCGGATGGAGGAAGGCCATCCTCACGCAAGCGAGCAACAAACGGTGGCAGCCGAACTCGCGCTGGAAGAAGCGATTATGTATTCCCTTGCCATGAGTCGCATCACCGATGATGGGATGCCCGATGTGTTTCATGTGACGGCGTAACTGGTGGTGACGACCGGTGAGCGGATGCAACTCCACCAGTGCGTAACGCGCAGTCGGATAACGGTCGACTACCGCCGGCAGTTCGACCGTTGCGAGACGCCAGTAGTGGGTAATGGCTGCCTGGGACGCTACGATGGATAGCTTGCGGCCGTAATCATCGTGCTGACGCGATAGCGCATGGTCGATGGTGCCGGATTCCGACGGCCAGCCACGCACCACGGCAAGATAGGTTTTCTCCACTACACCACTCTCGAACTGCTGCCCCATGGCACGCGCCACGTCGGCATCAAAGGCGAACAGGAGCACGCCCGAAGTGCCTTTGTCGAGCCGATGCACGGGCTGCACACGGCGACCGATCTGATCGCGCAGCAACTGCACGGCGAAGCGCGTCTCGTGCCGGTCGATGTCGCTGCGATGGACGAGCAAGCCGGGCGGCTTGTCGATGGCAATCAGATGCTCGTCACGATAAAGAATATCAAGCATGGGCAGTATTCACGGTCTGCGGCCTGCCCACTGCCGGTATTTTCAACGACCTTTGCCGTGCTGGCCGACTTTCTGTTCTACCGCAAGAACAGCCGCCTCGACGCGCGAGGTAAGGTTAAGTTTGGCGAGAATGTGCCGCACGTGCAATTTCACCGTGTCATGACTGATATCCAGGGCGCGGGCAATCGCCTTGTTCGACAGGCCTTGGGCCAGGTAGTCGAGAATTTCGCGTTCGCGCGCCGTCAGCATCTGGAGTGGATCCGCCTTGGGCGGTTGCACTCCCCCTTGCAGCAAATGCACGAGCTTAAGCGTCATCGCCGGGGCCACCACCGTTTCGCCACGCACCGCGCGCTGCACGGCATCGACGACATCGTCGGGCTCCATGTCCTTGAGCAGATAACCCTGTGCGCCCGCGCTCATCGCGCTGGCCAGATCGTCTTCAGCATCGCTGACGGTCAACATCAGCACCGGTCCACGCCAGCCACTGGCACGCATGTTCCGTAACAAGGCCAAGCCGCCGTGCGGTGGCATGTTCAGATCGGAAATCACGACATCGGGCTCGGTCGCATGCAGCAACTGCATCGCCTCGTCACCGTTGCCGGCGATGCCGGCAATATGAATCCCGCCGCGCTGCTCAAGTAGTTCGGCCAAGCCTTTGCGGAACAGGGTATGGTCGTCAACGAGCAAAACGCGAATTCGAGGTGTGCTGTTCATGCTGCTGCCCTGTGGTTGGTTGGGCCGATCGCTGGGAAAGTCAGCCGCACACGGAAGCCACCCGCCGGCAGGTTGACCACTTCGATACGGCCACCGATGAGCCGTGCCCGGTCGCGCATGATCGATAAACCGAAGTGATCACGCAGGTGCGGGTGCTCCTCGAAGCCACCGGTGGGATTGGCAATGGCGAAAAATCCCTGGCCACCGCAGCCATTGTCATCGACCGTCACGACATAGTGATCACCGGCTCCCTCGAGGGTCATGCGCGCCTGTGTCGCCTCCGAATGGCGCCCGACATTGGCGAGCGCTTCCTGCACGATGAAGAAAACCTGTGCTTCCTGATCGACGGTCAGGCGTAAATCGGCGACACGGTTGTGATACTCGAGGGCGATACCAGTACGATCCTGGAAATCATCCGCCAGCCGCGTGAGCGCCGGTTGCAGACCCATCGGATCCATGCGGTTGCGGAACTGCGAGAGCAGCGCGCGCAACTGGCTGTAGGCCTCGTCGATCGCCTGTCCGACATCGCTGGCGTATTTGCCGACCCCCTGATCGTCCGTGCAGTGCTGTTCGCGCAAGACATCCTGCAGCAGGGCCATGCGCATTTTCATGTAGGCGAGCGTCTGTGCCAGGGAATCATGCACCTCGGCAGCCATCATCTGCCGCTCGTTCATCAGCGTGATGCGCAGGTTTTCGCGCTTCAGACGCGCATTTTCGAGCGCCATGCCGAGATGCTCGCTAATCGAACGAAACAGCAGCGCCACCTCTTCGGGCAATTCGAAGCGTTCGGGCAGAAACAGGTTGTAAGTACCCTGCAACTGCCCGCCGTGCTGCAATGGCACAACCACCATTGCCTGACAATCGTTGTCGAAATAGGGGTGCTGCGTCCGCAACGCGCATTCATGCAGGTCGATTTCGTAGCGGGAGTGATTGTCAGCGATGGCATTCCCACACTGACCACAATCAATCGGTACCAGGCGCTCGCGCTCGACTACCTCGTGCGGCAGGCCGCGCGCTGCCACCAACCGAAGATGTTTGCCATCGGACGTCACCACGCGCACGGCACCGGCATTGGCCTTGGTCAGCCGCAGCATGGTGCCGAGAAAACGGCCCAGCAGTTCCTCAACATCATCCTCGTCGGCGAGGCTGGCCGACACTGCGGAAAATATGTCGAGCGCAAGCAGTCGCGTGTGCTCATCGGAATCCACTTCCGGCAAACCTGTCCGGAACGTGGCAGGGGCATCCATCAGACCTACTCCTCATTCATCGCCATCATTGTGGCGGTTTTGCATTCTTATCCGAGGTCGATTCTAGCGCCATCACACCACATCCCACTCGGCTGCTGATCAGCTTTTACAATGGCAAAGGCCACTCGCCAGAGATGGTTTTCTCGGCCCACAACAACGCGGTAATGGTTTTTGCATCGGTAATCTCGCCGTCGCGCACCGCCAACATCGCATCAGCCAGTGTCATTTCGCTGACTTCGAGAATTTCGCCGTGGTCAAGTTCGGCACCGATGAAACTCAGGCCTTGCGCCCAGAATATTTCAATGCGCTCGTCGGCATAGCCAATCACCGGATGCATGGTGCCCAGGTGGCGCCAGAGTTTCGCCTTGTAACCGGTTTCCTCGCGCAACTCGCGACGTGCGGTGTCGAGGATGTGCTCGCCCGCATCGATCTTGCCAGCGGGCATCTCGAGAAAGACTCGCCGTAACGGGTAACGGAACTGACGCTCGAACAAAAGCCTGCCGTTGTCGAGAACGGCGATGATGACTACTGCCCCGGGATGGCGCACATATTCTCGCACTGCCTCATGCCCGTCGGGCAAGCGTACCTGATCGGCAAAAACCTTGAGCAGACGACCATCGAATACCTGCTCACTCGACAACGTTTCCTCGATGAAATCTGTTTCGTCCATTTCGTCTCCGGAAAATCACCCAGAAAAAAAGGGCCAGCCCCTCGCGGATGCCGGCCCTGCTTTGATCAGAACACTACAAACTTACACGCGTTCCCAGATCGTCGTGATGCCCTGACCACCACCGATACACATGGTGGCCATGCCGTAGCGACCATTGACACGGATCAGTTCGTGCAACAGCTTGGTGATGATCACCGAGCCGGTCGCGCCAACCGGGTGACCGATGGCGATGGCACCACCGTTCGGGTTGGTCTTGGCCGGATCGAGACCGAGACCCTTGGCGACGGCGATCGACTGCGCGGCAAAGGCTTCGTTCGACTCGATAACGTCCATCTTGTCGAGCGACAGGCCGGCTTTCTGCAACGCTACCTTGGACGAGGGGATCGGGCCTTCGCCCATCAGCTCATTCGGTACGCCGGCGATAGCGTAGGCGACGAGGCGCGCGATCGGCTTGTGGCCACCAGCAGCTGCCTTGGCAGCATCGGCAAGCACGAGGAAGGCGGCGGCATCGTTGATGCCGGAGGCGTTGCCGGCGGTGACAGTGCCATCCTTCTTGAAGGCGGGCTTCATCTTGGCCAGCGTTTCCATGGTGGTGGCGGGCTTCAGGTGCTCATCGGTATCGACCACGACATCGCCCTTGCGGGTCTTGAGGGTGATCGGCGCGATTTGCGACTTGAAGTAACCGGCGGCCTGGGCGGCGGCGGCACGCTTCTGCGATTCACAGGCAAAAGCATCCTGCTCTTCGCGCGTGATGCCCCACTTCGTGGCGAGGTTCTCGGCCGTGATACCCATGTGGCCGACGCCAAACGGGTCGGTCAGCACGGCAACCATCATGTCGATGGCCTGGGTGTCACCCATGCGCGCGCCGGAGCGCAGAGCCGGCAGCAGGTAGCCGCCACGGGACATGACTTCGACACCGCCGCCGATGGCGAAATCAGCATCGCCCAGCATGATGGCCTGGGCGCAACTGACGATCGCCTGCTGTGCCGAACCACACAAACGGTTGACGGCGAACACGGTGGAGTCCATCGACATGCCGCCCTGAATCGTGGCGACGCGCGAAACGTAGGCGTAACGTGAATCCGTCGGGATGCAGTTGCCGACGGTGGCGAAAGTCACCTGCTTGGGATCGACACCGGCACGTGCGATCGCCTCCTTGACCACCATGCCACCCAGATCGATGGGCTCCACATCCTTGAACGAACCGCCAAAAGCACCGACGGCAGAGCGCACTGCGCTCAGTACAACAACTTCTTTATTTGACATTTTTTCCACTCCTGGTTTGATGAATCACTACTGAACTACTGAATCAGGTTCCGACCCAGCTTGCCATGCTGAGCAGGGCAAGCAACAACAGGCACAACACCAAGGCACGCCAGACCAATCCGATCGCACTTTGCAGATGCTCGACGTCGGCATCCTCGCCCATACCGAGTTCCGGCCGTGCTTCTACCCCCACGACTTCGGGCAGAGGCAACCCCAATCGAACCCCGAGCGCACCGGCGCCACTCGACAGCAGTATACCGGAGGCACTATCGTACGATTGGGCCCATTGACTGGCTTGGGTACGCCAGCAGTAAACCGCATCCTCGAAATCGCCGACGACAGCGAAAGTCACTGCCGTCAGGCGCGCCGGTAGCCAGTCGAACATCTGGAATGCCTGTCGGGCAAACTTGCCAAAATGGTCATCTTCCAACAGCGGCTCGGCTTTTGCGGGCCAATATTGCGTAACGTCAAAACTGAGTCGATACAACACGGCGCCGGCCGGCCCGAGCACGATAAACCAGAATAATGGCGCGAAGACATGACGATGTGATGACACGATGCCCTGCTCAATGGCCAGGCGGGCAATCTCGGCCGACCCGAGGCGTTCCGCACCCTGGCCACGCCACTCTGCCAGCAGCTGACGGGCGCGCTCGATCTCCCCCATGCGCAGAGCCATCTGGATATCGGTAAAAAAATGACTGAACTGACGGAAACCCATGACGAGATACAGCACGGCCACATCAAGCAGGAATCCCAGCACGGGATGCAGATAATTGAGCCCGATGGATAGCCCCAGCACCAGCAAGGCCGGCAGGGCAACTCCGACCATCCAGGCCGTCATGCCATGACGCTGATCACCACCATTGAACTGACGTTCCAGAAATTCGGCATAGGCAACCCGCAGGGCCTGAATCCGCGCAGCTGGCAGCGCCTTGAACTGTTCGATAACTAGAACGCAAATAATGCTCAAAAGGGTCATAAACAAACACCGTGCTCTGCACTGTAGATCGGGCCGGACGAAGATATCACACTCATCCCGCACTCATTCTAATGGGCCTCGTCATTCTTCTTGCCGCAGCAGGCAGTCGCGCAAGCTCACCAGCATGCCGGCCGTCGCCCCCCAGATGAAATAACCCTGCCACGGCACTGCCCAATAAGTACGGAGGGCACCTTCGAGTTCAATCTGATGATGGCGATAATTCAGCGGGTCAAGCAGGAAGCTCAGAGGCGGCTCGAACACCTCGGCCACCTCGAAATCATCGAGGCGCAAATTGAGTGGCGGCGTTACCAGGCCCACCACCGGCGTAACGCAAAACCCGGTCCCCGTGAAATAGTTGGGCAGGGTCGCCAAAATCTCGATTTGTGCGGGTTCAATGCCAACCTCCTCGCGACACTCGCGCAGCGCCGTGGCCTGCGGCGATGCATCATCCCGCTCACAGCGACCACCGGGGAAGCTGACCTGTCCGGCATGGTCGCGCAGATGGGCGGTACGCTGCGTCAGCAGCATGGTCAGGCCACTGGGCCGATTGATGATCGGCACCAGCACGGCGGCGGGAATCGGTGCCACTGGCGGCGACGTAGTTTCATGTACCTCCTCTGGCTGCCAGTCCTCCGCAAGGCGTTGACGCAGTAATTCCACCGTGAGTTGCATCGTCATCATCAATAACGTTGCGTCAGGGTCATCGACTGCCCATCGCGGTGGATTTCCATGCGATTGAGAAAGCTCATGCCCAGCAGCACCACGGGCATGTCCTTCTCGTGCACCGTGGCATCGACTTCCGACAGCGTAATATCACCCAGCTTGACGCTCGCCAGCCTGACCTTCCAGACCCGGGCGGGTCCGTTGGCCGTCATCGTCATGCCGGGCGTACCTTTCGACGCATCGATATGTGCCCGCCGCGCATCGGCAGCCCCCAGAGAGATAAAGGTGGCCCCGGTATCGACAAGAAAGCGCATCGATACATCATTGATGCTGCCTTGTGTCACAAAGTGTCCGCTCGGATCGGCAATCAGGGTCGTGGTGGAGCGCCCGGTGCCCGGCGCTGACACCACACTCTGTCCGATCTGCAGGCGGCGTGGTTTCCCTCCAATTTCAAATAGCGCGGCGCCGGACTCGATGGCAACCAACTTCACGCCCTCGGCGGTCTTTTCCCCGACAGCAACGGTCTGGCGCTTGCCTCCATCGATCACCACCATCGCCTTGCCAGGCAGCAACCCCACCAGCGCCACATCCACCGCCAACGCAGTCAGACTCCATACGCCCAGAAACAGGACGATACAATGGCGCACAGCCACCCTCCAGCATTGATTTTTCAAGCTCATGAAACCTGTCGCCATCTTTCGTCATAGCTCCGGGGAAGGACCTGGGTATTTTGCCACTTTCCTCGATGCCCACGGAATTCCATGGCAATTGATCTGCATCGATGCCGGCGTCCCGCCACCGCCGACCTTTGCCGACTTCTCCGGTCTGTGCTTCATGGGCGGCCCGATGAGCGTAAACGACGACCTGCCCTGGTTGCCGCCGCTGTTCGAGTTAATTCGCGACGCGGTGGCGGCCGGCATGCCCGTCATCGGCCACTGCCTCGGTGGCCAGCTCATGAGCAAGGTGCTCGGCGGCAAGGTGACGAAAAACCCGGTCAAGGAAATCGGTTGGGGCGAAGTGGTAATCGCTGACCCCGTAGCACGAGACTGGCTTGGTGACATCGACAGCTTCGAAGCCTTCCACTGGCACGGCGAAACCTTCAGCATCCCGCACGGCGCCACGCGCCTCCTGAAAAGTGCCTACTGCGAGAATCAGGCCTTTGTCATTGGCCCGCACCTCGGCATGCAATGCCATGTCGAGATGACTACGGCCATGATCCGCCTCTGGTGCCGCCAGTGGGCCGGCGAATGCGCCACACCGAGTGCCTCGGTGCTCACGCCTGAGCAAATGAACGAACGAATAGAAGAGCGCCTCGCCGCGATGCGCATCGCCGCCGACCGGCTTTACACACACTGGACCGCAGGCTTGAACAGAGAATAAAAAAGTCGGCGCTGGCGGGACGGCGCCGCGTCAGGTTCAGTCCCTGAAATTGCCGTACTCCAGCGGGTAATCGGTGATCGACTTCTTCACCAACGCTATCGCCGCCTGCAGGTCATCCCGTTTTGGACCCGTCACACGCACGGCATCACCCTGGATGCTCGCTTGCACTTTGGTCTTGCTGTCTTTTATGAGCTTGACGATCTTTTTCGCCAGTTCCTGCTCGATGCCACTCTTGATCTTGAGTTCCTGCTTGGCTTTGTTGCCGGAGATACTCTGAACCGTGCCGGCATCGAGACGCTTGGTGCTTTCGCGTTCCTTCTTTTCCATCTCGGGGAACAGGATGTCTTTCACCTGCCCGAGTTGGAACTCGGAATCGCCATGCACTGTGATGAGCTTGTCTTTCTCGTTCAGCTCGGCCTTCGCACTGGAGCCCTTGAAATCGTAACGGTTACCGATATGGCGACCGGCCACATCGACGGCATTCTTCAGCGCGACAAGATCAGCTTCAGAGGTGATATCGAAAGAAGGCATGGTGCTTTACCCGAAGTGGCAGACGTAGTGGTACGGTTCCTTCACCTCGATGTCGAATGAGGTATTACCCGGCACCTTGAAGGACTCGCCGGCGCCACAGACCTTCCAGTCTTCGCCCTTGATGCGATAGCGGCAGGTACCGGCAACGGTTTCCATGATTTCTGGTACGCCGGTATTGAAGGTCAGTGTGGCGGGAAGGATCACACCGACACTCTTTTTCGTACCGTCGGCAAACTGGACGGTATGGCTCACGCACTTGCCGTCGAAATAGACGTTGGCCTGCTTGAGTACGGAAACGTTATCGAACTTCATATCAAATTCCCCACATTCTCTGGATGACGGACTTGGCGACAAAACCAACCATACCGAAGGCCAGAACGAAGAAGAGAGCGAAGGTACCGACCTTGCCTGCCTTCGACCGATAGGCCAGTTCGCCGATGATGAACAGCATGTAAAGCATGAAGGCGCCGAGCCCGAAGGTCACGCCAAATTCGGCAATTTGCGACTCGGTATAGCCGAATACAGTACCTTCCATGACCGGATGCTCAGGCCTTGCGTGTCTTCTTGCCGGCGGGCTTGCTGCGTTTCAGCCGTGCATTTTCGGCGATGCGCAGGCGCAGGGCATTCAGCTTGATGAAGCCGGCCGCATCCTTCTGATCGTAGGCACCAGCATCGTCTTCGAAGGTGGCGATGGTCGGATCGAACAGGGAATCGGTTTTCGAATCGCGGCTGACAACCGACACGCTGCCCTTGTAGAGCTTGACGCGCACCCAGCCGTTCACGCTCTGCTGCGTGT
>CAJBAP010000392.1 GCA_903950295.1 uncultured Rhodocyclaceae bacterium | reverse complement strand
TATCTGGATTTCCTCGGCCGATCCTCTGGTGGCGTGGTAATCGACGGCGTCGAAACGACGACTTCGACACCGTCTGGTAGCGGCCTGTTCGTGCTGAATGAAACCACCCCGGCAACTCCGGGATATGGCTTGGTGCTGGCCTACGCCAACACCATCGACCCCTGTGCCCTGTCACCTGAGTTGTGCAAACTACCGGAACCCCCGGTCTTCAACGATCCGAATATTCCTCTTCCCACTACTCCCTATACAGACGAGCGTCGTGAGCCTGTTGTTTCCTATTACGGCAGGGACGAATTTGGTGGTACTGAAGATGGTGGCACTGAAAAGAGTGATAACAAAGAAAGTAACAATGTGGACAACAGCGACTCTAAGTCCAAGGGCAAGAAAAAAGCTGCCCAGTGCAAGGGATAATGACATGAAACTTAACCTGAACCTGCTCGCAGCTTTCTTCCTGTGCTTCGGTGCTTCCGCTTCCGTCTGGGCGGCTCCGGCAGGACAGATCACCCACCTCTCCGGCATCCTTTCGGTGAAGAAGGCCGATGGTACCGCCAAGATTCTCTCGGTCAAGTCCGAGGTGAATGAGGGCGATGTTGTCAGCACCGAGGCCGATACTTACGCCCGCATCAAGTTTGTGGACGGCGCCGAAGTGGTGCTGCGGCCCAACAGCCAGCTCAAGGTCGATAACTATCGCTTCGACGAAGCCAAGCCCCAGGGCGACAACATCTTCCTCAGCATGCTGAAAGGTGGCCTGCGCGCCGTGACTGGCCTGGTCGGCCAGCGCAGCAAAGACAAGGTGGCCTACCAGACACCGACAGCCACCATCGGCATTCGCGGCACCCACTGGGGCATGTTGTTCTGCCAGAGCGACTGCGGCACTGTCCAAACTCCTTCCGGCCAGCCGCCGGCCAACGGCCTGCACCTTGATGTTGCCTCCGGTACCATTTCCGTCAGCAACGCGGCCGGTACCTTCGTCTTCGACGCCGGACAGTTCGGCTACGTGCCCAACGCCAACACGATTCCCCAACTCGTGCCGGGCGAACGCGGTATCCGCGTCACCATGCCGGGCTCGGTCGCGGCGAACAAGGGTGATGGTGACGGCATCGGCAAGGGTAGTGCCATGGAGTGCGCTGTAGAGTAATGGGCCGCGACGGCTAGCATAGTAATAACCCCAAGGGGCACCAGAGTTTCTGGTGCCCCTTGTTTTTTTGTGGTGAGATTGCGCCTGTTTCAAAACAACCCCAAAGAGGAGAATCCCATGACTAGAAAAAATCCTGATTTCGACAGCCTTGTTCCCGCCGTCGGCTTTTCGCGCCGTGGGTTTGTCGTTACTGCCCTCGGTGCCGGCTTCGCGCTGGCCGCTCAGCCGGTGATGGCGCAAAGCGTCATCAAGACCGATGCCGACGGGCTGATCGTCGGCGAGATCAAGGTGGGTGAACTCGTTGCCTATCGCGCCCAGCCGGCCGGCGGCAAAAACCTGCCGACGATTCTCGTGGTTTCCGAAATCTTCGGCGTACATGAATACATCGCCGATGTCTGCCGGCGCTTCGCCAAACTGGGCTACCTGGCCATCGCGCCGGAGCTTTTTGCCCGCTACGGCGACCCGCGCAAGCTCACCAACGTGCAGGACATTCTCTCCAGCATCGTCAGCAAGGTGGCCGACAAGGACGTAATGGCCGACCTCGACGCCTGCGCCGACTGGGCGAAGAGCAATGGCGGCGACGCGGCACGGCTGGCCATCACCGGCTTCTGCTGGGGCGGGCGCCAGACCTGGCTTTACAGCGCCCACAACCCGGCAGTGAAAGCCGGCGTGGCCTGGTATGGCCGCATCGACGGCGAAGTGAATGACCGCACCACCCGCTGGCCGCTCGACGTGGCCGGCGAGATCAAGGGTGCCGTGCTGGGCTTGTATGGCGGCAAGGATCAGGGCATTCCGCTCGACGATGTCGAGTCGATGAAGGCTGCCGTCGCCAAAGCCGGCGGCAAATCGCAGCTGCACGTTTATCCGGATGCGCCGCACGCCTTCCACGCCGACTACCGCCCGACTTATCGCAAGGATGCCGCCGAAGATGGCTGGCAACGTTTGCAGGCCTGGCTCAAGCAACAAGGAGTATAGTTTCAAAGCGTTAGCCGTCCCGCCAGCGCCGACTTTTTCGGCGGGCACGCATTGCATCGATGTGGCATCCAGCAGTCAGGGGGCAATCATGAAGCGACCGAAAAACCATTGCGTTTCACCGCCCGCCAGCACCTGCTGGCCGTGGCGGTGGCAGCCTGCTTTGTCGTCGAGGCGCAAGCCCTGCCGGTCGCCCCGACGGTCGTAAATGGCACCGCCGGCTTTGCCAACAGCGGCAACACCCTCACCGTCACCAACAGTCCCAACGCCATCATCAACTGGCAGAAGTTCGGTATTGCCGCCGGCGAAACCACGAAATTCATCCAGACCTCGGCCAGTTCGGCCGTAC
>CAJBAP010000391.1 GCA_903950295.1 uncultured Rhodocyclaceae bacterium | reverse complement strand
GCGCTTGGCTTCGGTTTCTCCGAACACCATCGGCTGCACCTTGCCGAATATCGCCGCAAAGGCGACGCCCAGCGCCAGCAGCAGCACCGGCGTTGCCCAGGGGTGGTGCTTCATGGCATGGGTGAGGATCATGAACTCGCTGGCGAAGACGCCAAAGGGCGGCATGCCGAGGATGGCCAGCGTACCGAGCATCAGACCCCAGCCGATGAGGGGATTGACGCGGATCAGGCCGCGGATGTCTTCCATCATCTGCGTGCCGGTTTTCTGCGTGGCATGACCGACGGCAAAGAAGATCGCCGACTTGGTCAGTGAGTGCATGGTCATGTGCAGCAGGCCGGCAAAGTTGGCCACCGCACCGCCCATGCCGAAGGCAAAGGTAATCAGTCCCATGTGCTCGATGGACGAGTAGGCAAACATGCGCTTGACGTCCCGCTGACGTGACAGGAAGAAGGCCGCGACCAGCAGGGTGAATAGGCCAAAACCCATCATCAGGTTGCCGGCGAAATCGCTGTGGATGGCGCCATCGGCCAGCACCTTGCAGCGCAGGATGGCATAGAGCGCTACGTTGAGCAGCAGACCGGAGAGCACGGCGGAAACCGGCGTCGGGCCTTCGGCGTGGGCATCCGGCAGCCAGTTGTGCAGGGGCGCCAGGCCCACCTTGGTGCCATAGCCGACCAGCAGGAAGATGAAGGACAGCGCCATGATGTTCGGATCGAGGAAGGCCTTGACGTTGACCAGATGCGTCCACAGCAGCGCATTGCCGCTTTCTCCGAGGATGCGCTCGGCGGCGAAATAGAGCAGGATGGTGCCGAACAATGCCTGGGCGATGCCGACACCGCAGAGGATGAAATATTTCCATGCTGCCTCGAGACTGGCCGGCGTGCGGTAGAGCGAAACCAGCAGCACGGTGGTCAACGTCGCCGCCTCCATCGCCACCCAGAGGATGCCCATGTTGTTGGTGGTCAGCGCCACCAGCATGGTAAACATGAACAGCTGATACATGCTCTTGTAGAGGCGCAGGCGCGGCCTGGTAAGCCGGCCATGCGCCGCCTCGTTGGCCATGTAGGGGCCGGAGAAGATGCTGGTGGTCAGCCCGATGAATGCGGTCAGCGTGACGAAGAAGACGTTGAGCGAGTCGATGAAGAACTGCTCGCCGAAGGCGAAGCGCGGACCACCGGCGATGATCTCGGCCGTCAGCAGCGCGGCAGCGAGGAAGGTGCCGCCACTGGCGATGATGTTGAGGTTGGGCGCCCAGGCACGCTCGCCCACCACCGTCAGCAACGCGCCGCTGACGAGGGGAATGGCAAGCATGAGGACGAACAGGTCGAGCATTTTCAGTTGTCTTTCAGGCGTTCCATGTGATGGATGTCGAGACTGTCGAACTGGTCGCGGATCTGGAAGAAGAACACGCCGAGGATGATGACGCCGACCAGCACGTCGAGCGCGATGCCGAGTTCGACGACCATCGGCATGCCGTAGGTGGCGCTGGTGGCGGCAAGGAAGAGACCGTTTTCCATCGACAGGAAACCCACCACCTGCGTGATCGCCTTGCGCCGCGTGATCATCATCAGGAAGGCGAGCATCACCACCGCCAGCGCGATGCCGAGCGTGCCACGGGCAACGGTGCTGGCCAGTTGCGAGATTGGCAACGCAACGTTGAAGGCAAGCATGACCAAGCCGATGCCGACCAGCATGGTGGTCGGGATGTTGATCAGCGCCTCGACTTCACCCTTGATGCGGAGCTTGCGCACCAGGCGATGGAGGATCCACGGCAGCAGTAGCGTTTTCAGTATCAAGGTCAGACCGGCCGAGTAGTAGAGATGCATCTGGCCGGTCGTCACCGCCACCACCAGGGTGGACAGGAAAAGCGTGAAACCCTGCAGGGCGAACAGGTTGATCAATTGCAGGACGCGGCGCTGCGCCAGCATGGCGAAGGCCAGCAACAGGATCACTGCGGCACAGAGATTGATGAGCTGCGCGGAAAGCGGGATGGCGTTGCTCATGCTTTCACCTCCAGCAGCAATCTGACCAGCAAGCCAAGCACCGCCAGCAGGAAGGCAGTACCGAGGAATTCCGGCGCCCGGAAGATGCGCATCTTGGCGCTGGCCGTTTCGATCAAGGCCAGCAGAACACCGCCGCTGGCCAGTTTGAAAACGAGCAGCGGCAACGCCAGCACCAGGCCCATGAAGCGGTCGGCCTCGGCGATGCCCCAGGGAAAGAACAGCGCGATGCCGAGACAGGAGTAGGCATACAGCTTGAGGCTGGCGGCCCATTCGATGAGGGCAAGGTGGCGCCCGGAGTACTCGAGGATCATCGCTTCGTGGATCATCGTCAGTTCGAGGTGGGTGGCAGGGTTATCCACCGGCACGCGCGCGTTTTCCGCGAGAGAAACAAAAGTGAAGGCGATGCCGGCAAAGGCCAGGCTCGGATAGATGATGAACTCGCGATGCGCCAGCGTCTCGACGATGGTCGCCACGGAAGTGGACTGCGCGATCATGGCGACGGTGAAAATCACCATAAGCAGCGCCGGTTCGGCGAGAAAACCGATCAGCATTTCACGTCGCCCGCCGAGGCTGCCGAAGGAAGTGCCGATATCCATCGCCGCCAGCGAAATGAAGACACGCGCCAGGCCGAATACGCCGACCAGTGCGAGGGCGTCGGCTGCCGGCGCCAGGGGCAGGTCGGTGGACAGACTGGGAATGATGGCGCAGGCCAGCACCATGCAGCCGAAGACGACATAGGGAGCGGTGGTGAACAGGGAGGAAGCACCGTCGGCGAGCACCACATCCTTGTGGAAGAGCTTGTGCAGCATGTAATACGGCTGCAATAACGGTGGCGCACTACGGCTCTGGAACCAGGCACGACACATTCCCACCCAACCGGCCAGCAAAGGGGCCAGCACCAGCGCCAGGGCAAGGGCAAAAATCTGGCCGATCAGACCCGCGAAACTGATCATGGCCGCGCCACCATCAGCAAGACGATGAGGGTGATGAAGCTGTACATCAGGTAGACGGCGATGCGCCCGCCCTGCAGATTGGTGATGAGTGTTGACAGCCAGGCGGCCAGGCGGGCAATGGGCAGGTAGAGCCAGTGCCAGAAATGATCTTCGACCTTGACGCTGTAATAAGGCTCACGGTCGCGGGCAGTCGGGAAATGGCGTTCCATGCGGAACATCGGCTCGAAGATGCGGCGGATCGGCTGGCTGAAACCCTCGGCCGTATCCTGCGCGCGCGGGCCCTGGAAGAAGTAGCCGCAATCCCAGGCCGGCGAACGCCGCACCCGGCCGTGGTAGAGGCGCCGTACCAGCCAGCGACCGAGAAGCACGGCACTCGCTATCGTGACAAGAAAGATGATGGGCTCGTAGCTGGCGCGCTCGGGCGAGATCGGCGCCAGCATCCACCAGCCCTGTTCATTCAGTCGGTCGGACAGCCCCTTGCCGAGCAACTGGTGCGTGGCGGCATCGATGTGCAGGATCACCGTCGCAGGGAACAACCCCAGCAGCAGGGTAATGAGCGCCAGCCAGACCAGACCGGCTTTTTCCCACGGGCCGGCATCGTGCGCATCCTTGAGGGCCGGTTCGCGCATCTGGCCGAGAAAGATGATGCCGTAGAACTTGACCATGGCGAAGCCCGCCAAAGCCGCCACCAGTGCCACGACGGCCGCCGCCACCGGCACGACCATGTTGAGCCAGGAATGCGGCAGGCCGGGCGAGAACAGGAAGCTTTGCAGGAGCAGCCACTCGGAGACGAAGCCCGAGAGTGGCGGCAGGCCGGCGCTGGCAATCACGCCGGCAAGCGCCAGCCACGCCACCCAGGGCATGCGGTGGATCAAGCCACCGAGCTTGCCGAGGCTGCGTTCCTTCGTGGCATGGAGCACGGAACCGGTACACAGGAACAGCAGGCTCTTGAACCCGGCATGGGCGAGGCAGTGATAGAACACCGCCGTCAAGGCGAGCGCGGCCAGCGCCTCCATGCGGTAGCTGTGGAAGATCAGCGTCAGCCCGATGCCGACGGCGATGAGGCCGATGTTCTCGATGGATGAATAAGCCAGCAGGCGTTTCATGTCGGACTGTACGGTCGAGTAGAGCACGCCGAACAGCGCGGTGGCGAGACCGGTCGCCAGCGCTACCACGCCCCACCACCACAACGGGCTGCCGACCAGGTCGAGGCTCACGCGCAGCAGCCCATAGATGGCCGTCTTCAGCATCACGCCGCTCATCATGGCGGACACCGGCGAAGGTGCCGCCGGATGCGCCTCGGGCAACCAGACATGCAGCGGCAGCAGGCCAGCCTTGGCGCCGAAACCAACCAGCGCCAGCAGATAGGCTACCGAAGCCCAGAACGGTGACAACTGCTGGGCGCGCATGCCGGCAAAGGTGTAATCCCCGCTGTTCGCGGTCATCACGCCGAACGACAACAGGATGGCGATGGCGCCGACGTGGGCGATCAGCAGATAGAGAAAGCCGGCACGGCGGATTTCAGCGTGGCGGTGATCGGTCGTGACCAGAAAAAAGGACGACAGTGCCATGGTTTCCCACGCCACCATGAACGCGTAGGCGTCGTCGGCCAGCAGCACCATCAGCATGCTGGCGAGAAACAGGTGGTACTCGAGGCAGAGCACGCCGGGCGCGGCACCCTCGCCCTGGCGAAAATAACCGGCGGCGTAGATCGAGATGCCCGCTGAAACGAAGCCCAGCAGCATGATGAATATCGCGCTGAGCTTGTCGAGCCGCAGATGAAATGGCAGGTCGGGGAGACCGATGACCAACACGGCAGTCTGCGTCTGCCCTCCCAGCGATATCAGGGCGACAACACCAACCGCCAGACCCACGAGAGCGCCCAGCGGAAACAGTGTCTTGCTGATGAAGCGAGTATTGCGTGGCGCCAGCAGGCCGGCCAGCCCGATCAGCATCCAGATGCAGATGGTGATGAGCAGGAGATCGATGGCAAGCAGATTGGGCATGGGCAGCAGTTCTGGCGAGGCCCCGATTCTATCGGACTAGAACACCAGGGTCGCCCATTCTGGGTCAAGCGCACGCAACACGTAGTCGGTAGCGCTAGCGGTTGAGGCGTATTCGGGAATATAGGTTTCGCCTTCCCGGGTATTAGCCTGGAGTGCCATGGCGCAACCGATGAAGCGCACGCCGAGGTTGGCAGCCTCGCGCATGAAATTGTAGATCGACTTGGTGCTGCCCGGCGCCGCGAACAGCCGCTCGGCCTCACCCGTAATCAGCAGGCGTGAAGCACGGCCACTGAAATGAACCTCGACCTCGCAGTCGAGCGCGGCGGCAGCCATGGCGTGGACAAAGGGGGTAGCGCACAACTCCGGTCGCTCAGGCGTGGCCGCCCAGAGCAGGATGGCGAGCCTGCTACGGTGCTGGCTCACACAATCTCCCCATCGGGTTCCTGCGCCAGCACATGGCGGCGGTAAGCCGCCGCATCGACCAGCAAAGCACGATCATTGATCCAGTCGCGGGGTTGCCCGCGCACCATCCAGCCCTTACCGTAGGGATCGTCATTCACCAGCGCCGGCTTCTCTTCGGCTTCCTCATTGGCTTGGGTCAGGACAAAGGACAGCGGCGCATGCACCGCCAGCACGGTCTTGGCACATTCGACGGTACCAAGACCGCGGCCGGCGTCCACCTCCGCACCTTGCGGTTTCGCGGTGAAGGCAATAATTTCACCAGCGCGGAAGATACCAAGAGTGGTGGCACCGATCACGACCTCATCGCCCTCCTCACGCACCCACATGTCGTAACGGGTGTCGTAGAGCAGACCCTCTGGAACCCTACCCCGGAAGATTTCACGTGCCATGTCGGAAATTGGCTTTTGCGTTGATGATGTGGATCGAAAGCATACCTGATCCCGGAAATAAAAATCCCCGCAAAACGTTACCGTCGTGCGGGGATTTTCCCTGTTGCTGCTTCGAGCCCGGCTTTATCGCCAGGCTCGAACAAGCCTCTGGATTACTTCATTTTGGTGGCGGCGGTTGCTGCCTTGGTCGCTGCGGCAACGTTAGCCTGAGCGGTCTCGGTAAACTGCTTGGTCATCGCCGTCATGTTGCCGAAAGCGGTATTGGCCGAGTTGATCGCACTCTGCATGGCAGCCACGATGGTTTCCGAACCGGCGGGAGCAGCCTTGGTTGCCTGCGCGACCATGCTGGAAACCTGCTTCTGGAAATCGGCAAACTGGGCTTCCAGCATCTTGGCCAGTTGCTGCTGGGAGTCGCTGGAGATTTCATACAGCGAACGGGAGTAATCGACCGCCTTCTCTACAGCCGGCTTAATCATCGCAGACTGAAGGGCGACTGCTTCATTCGGACTCTTCACCGCAAGAGCGGCCTTGGCGGCGGAAGAGGAATCCTCCAGCGCGGTACGGGCGGCACCCAAGCTCAGAGCGGCGACGCGCTCAGCTGTAGCCAATGCGGTATTTGCGACGGCCAGGAGGGAATCGACAGTGGCTTTGTTGGAGGCGGCGAATTGTTCGAGATTGATAGACATGAAGGGCTCCTGAATGTAGTTGGATGAATGACGTCAGGAACTATACAATGATTTATGCTGCACTGCAACATAAATCATTGCCCGGGGCTGGGCTGTGCTCCGGGGCGGTGCGGCATACATTTCGTACCGCGCTGAAATCGCCCGCTAGACCACGACTTTCAGAATTTCCGCTTCGCTCAGACCAGCCCTTGCCATCCAGGTGGCGACAGCCGCGATAGCCAAGGGGGAAAGATTTTGGAATGAAGCCAAGACCTGCGCATAGTTAGTGTGTCCAGCCTTGACCTGCTCGATCAGCCTGTCCGCCAAATCATGCAGCCCACGCCCGTCGAGTCTGGGCCTTGAAATCAAGTCCGGATTATCTGCAACAAGTTTGAGATGGGTGTTCATGGGAACCTCCGCAGCTATGGAGGTATTAACGGCCTGACCAGCAACGACTTGAAATTGGCTGGCCTAATTCGGCAATGACACCGCAACACCGAAGAAAAGGGCTTTCGCAATGGAAATAAATGGGGCATCATCAAAAGCCAAGGCAATTACAGAATCATCCGACTCGTTACAAGGATGTACCCCCCCATCAAGCGTAGGAGGTTATATGAAAAGAATCGCTATGTTGCTTGCGTCAGCACTTATGGTTTCCGGCACCGCCAGTGCATCTGATCCAGCCTGGCTCACAGATTTCAGGAAGGCCGACCTGAACGACAGCGGTGGCCTGTCGAAGTCCGAGTTGGATAAATCCAAGTCCAAGCAACTCCAGCCCATCAAGGACAACATCAAGTCTATCGACAAAGACAATGATGGCCATGTCACTCAGGCCGAATACGAGCAGTTCCTCAAGCACGATCAGGATAACTTTGCGGTGCAATTCAGGAAGGCGGATTTGAACAACAGCGGCGGTCTTTCGCGCAAAGAGTTAGAAAAGGTTACAGCAAAGGAGTTCGATACCTTGAAGAAGAACTTCGATGTCATCGATACAGACAAGGACGGTCAGGTGACGCTGGACGAGTACCACGCCTACCGGGGCACCACAGCTAAGAGTGCTGACACAACACAGGCCGCTGTTATGAAAGCCAAGGACCAGTGTCAGCCAGATTGTGGCGTGGTCGTCGATTTCGATCGTTACAAGGTTCAGGGTGAAGGTAGCGCGATGGGCGCGGTTGCTGGTGGCGTAGCAGGTGGCGTACTTGGCAATCAAGCCGTGGGCGGAACGGTTGCCACGGTAGGCGGTGCGGCCGGCGGCGCCTATGTCGGGAATCAGATCGAAAAGAAGCTGAAGACCAAGAAGATGGTGAAGGTCACCGTCAAGCTCGACAACGGCCAGCAGCAGGACTTTAACTTCGAGGCCGACAAAAGCCCGTTCGCGCGAGGGGAGCGCGTCCAGATCAAAGACGGCCAACTCGTGAAATACACCGGCCAGTAAATTGGCCAGATAGTACCCGCCACCGGCGACGGATCAGCAGTCCGCCGCGCGGATATTGCTTGGCGGAAGAGAGAGGGAGTCGAACCCACCCGGGACCGCATGGCGACCCCTACCGATTTTGAAGACCGGCCGCCCCACCGGGGAACGTTCTCTTCCGTTGTTCATCATGTTGCCCAGTCGGGTGCGGCACCTTCCCGCCGCACGATATGGTCGTCCTGCACGCGGCGAGTGTAGCCGATGCGATCGAAGAATTCGAGGATGTGGATCGCCACCTTGCGGCCACTGCCAATGCGGTCACGCAGGTCTGCGGCACGCGCGGCGCCCTCTTGTTGGCAAAGTTCCTGAACCATTGCGGCGAGTTCCGCCACGGCGCTGGCAGTGAAGTAGTGATCGTGGGCAACCGGATAGAGTTCGCCGGCACGCGCAATACGTCGAAACAGTTGGCGCACGGTATCTTCGGGTGTGCCGGTAGCCTTGAATACGTCACGCACACGCGGCGGGTTGTACGGATTTGCCTCCAGCAAGGGTTTCAGCACGGCAAACAAATCGCGATCGGCGCCCGAAACACTGGCGCGATGCTCGGGCAGATGCAGCCAGGCGCGTGTCTGGGCAATTCTGCCGGCAGCCAGGAGTTCATCCACCAGCGCAGTGAAAGCACCGCGCGCCAGCGTGGCTAGCGTCATGCGGCGCAGGCGTTCACGCTCGACGCCGACCATGTCGGGTGCGCGCTCATGCTCGTGCGCCAGGACATCGAGCAACTTTTGCGCGAGGGCCAGCCAGGTGCCCGATGCAAAGCCGGTGTGCGCCTCGCCGGCATGGATCACGCGCAACCCGGCATGCGCCCACAAGATTTGGGCAGCACTGTCGCTCAGGTTCCAGTTAATGCCGAAGCGCACGAGATCAACACCGGCAACGGCCTGTGCAGCGAGTTGCGCGAGCGTGGCAGCAGGATCGTCAGCGCGCATGGTGCGCAACAGATCGAGCCGTGCCGGCGCACGCTTGTGTCGCGTCGGCGGAAAGATGTCCAGCACGCGACCACCGGCGACAGTGCGTTGCGCACCGGCATCACGCAGGATGAAGCGGTCGCCGTGCACGGCGAGGCTTGGCTGTTCGAGAATGATTTCAGCCAATGCCGTCCCGCCAGCGCCGACTTTTTCGCAATCAAGCAGGGCGACGCGGCCGAGGATGTCGGCAGTACCCAAATGGACATGCACGGCCTGCCAGTGCTTGAGTGCAAACTGATCCGCCGGCACGCGCAGCTCGGCATGAAAACGGTTAAGCGGCAGCGCCAGTACCGGATCGACGAGCCACATGCCGCGTTCGATATCCTTCTTCTCGAAGTCCCCCGTCAGCGCCAGGGCGCAGCGCTCGCCCGCCCGGCCGCTTGGCGCCGGTCGATCCTGCACATGCAAGCTGCGCACACGGGCTTTCAGCCCAGGGGGCGAGATGATCGCCGTCTCGCCAGCGCCGACTTTTCCCGAGTGTGCAGTGCCGGTGACGACAGTGCCGACACCGGAGAGCGTAAAACTGCGATCGATGGCAAGACGGAAACGGCCCGTGCTCAAGCGTGTGCGCAGTGCAGCCGCAGAGGCCTCAAGGTGGGTACGCAGCGCCGGCACCCCGGCGCCGCTACGGCCCGAAAGCGGAAACACCGGGCTGCCGGCAAGCGAACTGTCTGCGAGCAAGGCATCGACCTCAGCCTGCACCGCCGCCAGGCGTTCAGGCGTCACCATGTCAATCTTCGTCAGCGCCACCGCGCCACGCGCCAGGCCAAGCAGATCGAGCAGCTCCAGATGTTCGCGCGTCTGCGGCATCGGCCCGTCATCGGCCGCAATCACCAGCAGGACGAAATCGATACCGGTGGCGCCGGCCAGCATGTTGTGGATCAGCTTCTCGTGTCCCGGTACATCGACGAAACCGAGCACACTGCCATCGGGCAGAGGCGTGTAGGCATAGCCGAGATCAAGCGTAATGCCACGCGCCTTTTCTTCGGGCAGGCGATCGGCATCAATGCCGGTGAGCGCCTTCACCAGCGTGGTCTTGCCGTGATCGATGTGGCCCGCAGTGCCGACGATCATGCGACGTGGATTGCCGCCAGTGACATGGCAAACGCAGATTCATCACGCTGATCAAGGCAGCGCAGGTCGAGCAGCAGTGCGCCGTCCTCAATGCGGCCGATGATCGGCTGCAGCGGATGACTAACACCACGCAGTGCAGTTTCGATGCGGTTGAGCACGCCGCTCCTTTTCCCCTGCGGGCGGACCGAGAAGCCGGCCGAGGGCAGACGATCGACCGGCAGTGAACCGGAACCGATCTGCGATTTCAGTGCGACGATTCCAATGCTGACCGGCAGTCCATGCAGCGCCAGTTGCAACGCCGGGAACAAGCGCTCGGCGGCGCTCCGGACATCAGCTTCGGCACGCGTCAATTGGCGCAAAGATGCCAGGCGCAGATGCAACCGGTCAGGATCGCGGTAAAGCCGCAGCACGGCTTCCAGCGCCGCGAGCGTGAGCTTGCCGACACGCAAGGCACGCTTGAGCGGATTCTTCTTGATCTTCGCGATCAGTTCTTTCTTGCCAACCAGCAGCCCTGCTTGCGGGCCGCCCAGCAGCTTGTCGCCGGAGAAGCAAACGAGGTCGGCACCGGCAGCGATGGCCTCACGCGGGGTGGGCTCATGCGGCAACCCCCATTTGTGAAGGTCAATCAGCATACCGGAGCCAAGATCAATAACGCAGGGCAGGCCATGCTGGTGGGCAAGTGCCGCCAGTTCGGTTTCTGGCACCGCATGGGTAAAACCCTGGATCGCATAATTGCTGGCATGCACCTTCATCAGCATCGCCGTGCGGGCAACCGGTACCGCCTCGATAGCTGCGGCGAAATCCTTGAGATGCGTGCGGTTCGTCGTGCCGACCTCGACCAGTTTCGCCCCGGCGCGACTCATGATGTCGGGCACGCGAAAAGCGCCGCCGATCTCGACCAGTTCGCCACGCGAGACGATCACGCGCTGCTTCGCCGCCAGCGTGTTGAGCAACAAGAACACGGCCGCAGCATTGTTATTGACCACGGTCGCCGCCTCGGCGCCGGTGAGTTCGCAGAGCAGTTCATTGACCACATCGTCGCGATCGCCACGACCACCGCTGGCGAGATCGTATTCGAGCGCACACGGGCTGCGCGCCGCTGTAACCAGCGCCTCGATGGCTTCATCGGGCAAGCTGGCGCGACCGAGGTTGGTGTGCAACACCGTACCGGTGAGGTTGAATACCGGGCGGAGTTTGGGTGCCGACAATGCCGTCACGCCAGCGCCGACTTTTTCCAGCAGCGTTGCCTCATCGGGCAGCAGTGCGCCGGACTTGACCGCAGCGCGCGCGGCAATCAAGGCAGCACGGACGACGCCGGTGACGACGGCTCGGCCATGGGCTTCGATCAAGGAAACAACCGCCGGTTGGGAAAGCAGGCGGTCGACAGAGGGCAGTTGGGAGAGTGGTTGCATGGCTTCACCCGTACCGGGCAGAAACGAAGATGAGCAATTGTAACCAGGTCGAAATCAGTTGCCCTGCGAGTCCCGAAATATTTTGAAATCCGTCTTCAGGTAATGCCGCTCCGACACGCCGTGATAACAAACAGGGACAGCAAATGTCTCAATGGAGGCGCTCGATTACGACGGTGGAGAGAAGCGGCGATGAAGCGGTACTTGGCGCACAAGTACCGCTTCCCGAGGCTTACTTCTTCTTGGCAGCCTTCTTGCCGGCAACAGTGGCCTTGAAGGTCGCACCCGCCGTAAAACGCGGCACGGTCGTAGCGGCGATTTTCAGAACGGCGCCGGTGGCCGGGTTGCGGCCGGTACGCGCGGCGCGCTTGGATGACTTGAAGGTACCGAAGCCAACCAGGGTAACGGTGTCGCCCTTGGCAACGGTTTTGACGACGGTGGCGATCATGGCAGAAACTGCCCGCTCGGCATCGGCCTTGGTGAGTTCAGAGGACTTGGCAATGGCTTCGATGAGTTCTGTTTTGTTCATGGTGTCTTTCCTGTGAGAGTCATGCGTTAGTGATTTGGCAAACGACCGGACGGCGACAATCTTTTTTGCCTTCGGCAATCGCTTGATTTCCATTTCGGCCCGCAGCGCTTCTGAATGCGAACCGACGGAACAGGATGCTACCAAGTGAATCGGCTTATGGGAACGGGTATAGCGTGAACCTTTTCCGTTTAAATGCTCCAGAAAACGACGTTCGACGTCAATTGTGATTCCCGTGTAGAGGGATCCGTCGGTGCATTCGAGGATGTAGAGGTGCCAGATGGAATGCGTCATGGGGACCAATCAGTTGGGGCGTCTGCCTGCGGCTACGTACCTCATGCGGGGCATTTCACCCCGCCTGCGCCGGTTTTCAGCCGTTACCGGGCACCAGCAGCAGGTTCGGGCCAGCGCGGGCATAGCCGGCTTCATCGACCAGGATGTCCAGTGCCAGAGTGGCGAGATCGTCAGCCACGGGATCGACACCCCCCTTTTCCGTATAGACGATCTTCAGGTAACTCTTGCAACTGTCGCAGGTCTCGGCGCGCATGGCTGCGGGATTTTTCACGCCTGCGCCTTCGAGCTGGCGATAGCTGATACCGTCGTTGGCGTCACAGGCGGCGCATTTGACGCGCACCAGGTTCCATTCGGTGTTGCACAGGGCGCAGTGCAGGTAGCGCAGGTTGGCTGTTTCGCCCACCGTTTTCACGATGCTGGCCACCGGCAGAAAACCGCAGCAGGGGCAAACACCGGGGACATCGAGCGCCGCAATGCCAGAGGGGCCAGCACCGACTTTTTGTGCCAGCCCGGTCCATAACACTTGCAACGCAGCGCCGACGTAAGGCAAGAGTGCCGCATCATCGCCATAAAATTCGGTGTGCAAAACGCGTTCGGCAAGTTCTTCGAGCTTGTCGGCAGGTAACGTGGCGATGCGCGCGAGATCGGCACGCGCGGCTTCAGGTGCGGCTGGCATAACGGTAGCGGCGAGTTGCCGCAGCACCCCATGCCAAGCCGGGTCGCGCTGCCAGTGCTGCGCAGGCAGTGGTGGCATGCGGTGTTCGCGTGCCTGCAGCAGCGCATCTGCTGAGGGGAGTGGCAACACCGGCAAGGTTTGCAGCGCATCGTGCTGCGCGCGGCTGATTACGGCGAGGAAGCGCAACCAGTCGCCGAGCGTGTGCCCCGTGGCCAGTTGCTCGAAACGCGCAGCGCGCGCAGCGAAGATATCAGTAGCTGGAGCAATCACCGCAGGCGGTTCGCTGGACGACTTGATGGGAATTGCGGGAGCTTGTGTAGTGGCGGTCATGGAATGGAGATAAAAAAGCCCGCAGGACTTACCTGCGGGCTAGTAGCTTAACACTGGAGAATCAGGGCTTGCCAGTGACTTGTCGATACCATGCGCGGTGGTGCTGCTTGGCCCAGGCGCGTGTCACCGTGCCGTACCACATGGCGCGCATGGTGCCCTTGACCCAGATTGCCGCATAGATGTGAACGAAGGCAACACCGATCATGACCGCCGCCGTTGCCGCATGGACCACGGCCCCGAAGCGCACGGCCCCCACCGGGAAGCTGAAGTAGGCACGCCACAGCAGGATGCCAGAGACGAACAGCAGCGCGACGCTGGCAGCCATGACCCAGAACATCATCTTCTGGCCGCCGTTGTACTTGCCCTGTTCCGGCATGTTGTGGTCATCTCCGGTCACCATCTCACCCGCCCGCGACAGCCACTCCTGATCCGCCGGCGTCATGGTGTTCAATGACTTGAAGCGGAAGAACAGCCCGAGGAAGGAGAGCGTCATCAGCACCCCGATGAAAGGATGCAGGATGCGCGACCAGACGCCGCCGCCAAACAACTGCGTCAGCGGCCAGAACGCCGGATGGAAGAAAGCCAGGCCGGAGAGCGCGAGCAGAATGAAGCTGATGCCCACGACCCAGTGATTGGCCCGCTCGTGCGCCGTGTAGCGCTGCAGGTCTTTCGGATTGCGGATCATTGTTTGTTCTCCTCAAGATGACGCGCGCAGCGAGCAAGAAGACTTTCCCCCGCGAGGGGGAAGCGAAGGGGGCGGGTCATGATTCCTCCTTTTCAAGCTCGTCTTCCAGTTCCTTGGAGACTTCGTTCGGCCCCTGGGTGATGTAGTGGAACAGGCTACCCAGCGCCACGGCCGCCAGTGCAACGTTGGCGAGCGGCTTGGCGAAGCCCTTCCACAACGAGACCAGCGGACTGATGCCGGGGTCGTTGGGGAGGTTGCTATACAGCTCCGGCCGGTCGGCGTGATGCAGCACATACATGACGTGCGTGCCGCCCACCCCTTGCGGATCGTAGAGCCCCGCCTTGTCGTAGCCACGCGACTTGAGATCCACGAGGCGCTTCTCGGCGTAATCCTTCATCTGCTCTTTCGAGCCGAACTGGATCGCGCCGGTCGGGCACACCTTGGCGCAGGCCGGCGCCTGGCCAACGGCCACGCGATCGGAGCACAGCGAGCACTTGTAGGCCTTGCTGTCGTCCTTGGAGATGCGCGGCACATTGAAGGGGCAACCGGTGACGCAGTAGCCGCAACCG
>CAJBAP010000390.1 GCA_903950295.1 uncultured Rhodocyclaceae bacterium | reverse complement strand
TTCGACCAGTTTCGCGCCCAGCTCGATCCCGAGGCAACGCTCGCCGACATCATTTCGCCCGGCTCCGATTACGTCGAGATCGCTGGAACTCGAAAACATGTGGTCGGCTATCTCGGCGACTTCCTGTTCGCACCGCAGCGCGCGCGTTCCCCGGTGAAATCGCTGTCAGGCGGCGAGCGCAACCGCCTGCTGCTGGCCCGCCTGTTCGCCCGCCCGGCCAATGTGCTGGTGCTTGACGAACCGACCAACGACCTCGACATCGATACGCTGGAACTGCTCGAAGACCTGATCCAGGACTACGCCGGCACGGTGTTCCTCGTCAGCCACGACCGCGCCTTTCTCGATGCGCTCGTCACCCAGACCTTCGCCGCCGAGGGCGATGGCAGCTGGAAGGAATACGCCGGCGGCTATAGCGACTGGGCGGCTTACCAGGCGACCCGTCGCGCGGAGCGTCAGGCCGCAGTGCCAGCCAAAAAGTCGGTTCTGGCGGGACGGCAGGCCCCGAAAAAAGACAAGCTGTCGTGGAAGGAACAACGCGAACTCGAGACCTTGCCAGAGTCGATTGCTGTGCTCGAGGCTGAGCAGAAATCTCTCAGCACACGTCTCGAAGACCCGTCGATCTACCAGAATCCTCAGGAAGCCCAAGCCATCGCCACGCGCCTCGCCACTCTCGACGACGAACTGCTGGGCCTGCTGGAGCGCTGGGAAACGCTGGAAGCGCGCCAGACATTAGGTACGTAGGGGGCGCGTAGGCGCAGCTTATTTTTCCAGCATCTGGACGGCATGTTCGACGATGCCGCCACGTTTCAGGCGATCGAAGCGGCGCGCGCGATCCTGCTTGACCAGGGTGCCCAGATAGTCGAGGTTGCGGTCCACCGATTCAAGATAGAAATTGCGCCTGACACCACGCGCCTGATCGAAATGCTTGATCAGATGCGGCGCCAGTCCGCCCAATTCATTCTGCAGGCGTGCCGACATCAGCGTGTAAAAACCGTCGGTTTTTTCCAGCAGGTCGTGGATGTCGGTAAAGAAACTGATGCCGGCTTCCTTGAACTCGAAATACAGCAGCAACAGACGCTCGAGATATTCGCGGTTGGCCATCTGTCCGATCAAATCCGCTGTGGCGGTAATGCTCGCTGCCAGACGTACCGAAGGATTGTCGAATTCCGGCATGATGGCAACCGGCCGGTGATCGGTGGTGAGGATCACCTTGCCGGTCGCTGACAGCAATTCGGGCGTCAACACATGGCCCAACTGGGTTTCGGTGAACACGACACCGCGCACCACATGCGTCAAGGTAAATTGCGCACCCGTCCCCTGCGCTTCCTCGTCGCGCATCAGATACCCGGAATCGTGCAACAGGGCCCCAACGATGCAGGAGTCGATCGCCAGGGTGTCGAGCTTTTGTCCGCCGAGGTGCAGGCCATGCAGCAGTCGCGCACTGCAAAGCACCACCTCGAGCATGTGGCCCTGATCGTGATAGGGCGTCAACAGCGATGAGTAACCCGCGACTTTCCCCTGGCAACCAGACTCGATCAGGCCAAAGGCAGTGTCAATGTAAATCATGTCATGACGCGGCGCGATCGCGCGGACCAGGCGGTGCACCTGCGCACGAATCTCGCCGAAGTCGCGACTATTGCCGATTTCGAGGGCGGGACTGTCAGTCATTCAGATAATTGTCAAAGCCATGAGCACATTGAATCAGCAACGACGCGAACCGTATGTTGCTTTAACCCGACCTGAGAAGCTGGCAGTTTAAACCCTGACACAGCGAAAAACGCTTCCGCCGACACCCTTAATTATCCTTTGGTTATAGGTGGAACTTTTCTGAAGCCCCGCCGCACAAGGCTGTTGGCTTGAGCCGACTCAAGTCAACCCCCCCGTTGCACACCGCTAATGTTGCGTCGCAGCACGTTTACGGTAATCCGCCCCCTCACAAAACGCCCACAACAGACTGATTTTTCGCGCGCTTTTCCAACTTTCACACCCACTATATGTAGTGGTATAAATTTCATCAGCTACTAGAGATTTTTATAACTATATGATTTTACAGGGAGTGAAAATTTTTTAGTTCACACATTATGGAGGCCTCGCTATGCTTCGCCGCTCCCGTGAATCACACCAGACACCCCACCCACTCAACCAGCCAGCGAACGCGCCCATGACCATGGATCACAGCACTGCCGAAACAGCTCAGGAACATGCACAAGAATACACAGGGCAGTTGGGTCTGCCCTTGCCGCAGGAAATCTCTGGCGAGGTCCTGCTCGAGAAATACGCCAAGGGTAACGAACGCGATGTGCGCGATGTGCGCAGCCGTGTTGCCCGTGCTCTAGCCGGTATCGAGGCGGAAGAAAAGGTTTCCCTGTGGGAAGCCAACTTCCTCGACGCCCAGGAAAACGGTTTCGTACCCGCCGGGCGCATCAACTCGGCCGCCGGTACCGATCTGTGCGCCACGCTGATCAACTGTTTCGTGCAACCGGTCGGCGACTCGATCTCCGAGATCGTCGACGGCCGCCCCGGCATCTATACCGCGCTGTCACAAGCCGCCGAAACGATGCGCCGCGGCGGTGGCGTCGGCTACGACTTTTCCAGCATTCGCCCGGTCGGCGCCCACGTCAAAGGCACGCAATCGCGTGCTTCCGGACCCGTCTCCTACATGCGCGTCTTCGACCGCTCCTGCGAGACAGTCGAATCCGCCGGTTCGCGCCGCGGCGCCCAGATGGGTGTCCTGCGCTGCGACCACCCGGATATCGAAGCTTTCATCCACGCCAAGGATCATGGCGATCTTTCGAACTTCAACCTTTCCGTGGGCGTCACAGACGCCTTCATGAAGGCGGTCGAAGCCAGTGGCGACATCGAACTGGTGCATCGCGCCGAACCCTGCACTGACGTCAAGCAGGCCGGCGCCTACCAGCGTGACGATGGCCTCTGGGTCTATCGCAAAGTGCCTTCGCGCGAACTGTGGGACCAGGTGATGCGCTCGACCTACGACCACGCCGAGCCAGGCATCCTGTTCATCGACCGCATGAACCGCGACAACAACCTCAACTATTGCGAAACCATCGAGGCCACCAATCCCTGCGCCGAACAACCCTTGCCGCCCTATGGCTGCTGCTGCCTCGGCTCGGTCAACCTCACCAAGTTCGTCAATCACGCCTTCGAGGAAACCGCCGATTTCGACTATGCCACCTTCGGTCGCGTCATCGACGTTTCGGTGCGCATGCTCGACAACGTGCTCGACGTCACCCACTGGCCGCTGCCCCAGCAGAAAGCCGAAGCGGCCGCCAAACGCCGCGTCGGCCTGGGATTCACCGGTCTGGGCGATGCGCTGATCATGCTCTGCCTGCGCTACGACACGGACGAAGCGCGCCAGACTGCCACCAAGATTTCAGAGTTCATGCGCGACCGCGCCTATCTCGCCTCGGTCGAACTCGCCAAGGAGCGCGGCGCCTTCCCGCTCTTCAACGCCGATCTCTACCTGTCCGGCGGCAATTTCGCCTCGCGCCTGCCGCAAAACATCAAGGACCAGATTCGCAAATACGGCATCCGCAACTCGCACCTGCTCTCCATCGCCCCCACCGGGACGATCTCGCTGGCCTTCGCCGACAATGCCTCGAACGGCATCGAGCCGCCGTTCTCCTGGACTTACACGCGCAAGAAGCGCATGGCCGACGGCACCCACAAGGAATATGCAGTCGAGGACTACGCCTGGCGCCTGTACAAGCATCAGGGCGGCGACACCAGCAAGCTGCCCGATTACTTCGTCACGGCACTCGAAATCTCCGCCCAGGCGCACAAGGACATGGTCGCCGCCGTTGCCCCCTACATCGACACCTCAATCTCGAAGACGGTGAACGTCCCCGCCGACTATCCTTATGAAGAATTCCTGAACCTCTACATGAGCGCCTGGAAAGCCGGCCTAAAGGGTCTGGCCACCTACCGC
>CAJBAP010000389.1 GCA_903950295.1 uncultured Rhodocyclaceae bacterium | reverse complement strand
GCTGTATGACAACGGCCCGCTCCTGTCGCTGTATGCCGACGCCTGGGCGCTCACGGGTGACGACGCTTATCGACGCGTGGCCGAAGGCATTGTGGGCTGGCTGGCACGCGAGATGACCGCACCTGCCGGCGGCCTCTATTCCTCCCTCGACGCTGACTCCGAAGGCGAGGAAGGCAAGTTCTACGTCTGGGATCGGCAGGAAATCGAGCGCTTGCTTACCCCGGAAGAGTCGGCACTGGCGGGACGGCACTGGGGGCTAAGCGGGCCGCCAAATTTTGAGTGTAGTCACTGGCATCTCAAGATTGCCGCGCCGCTGATGGAGGATGAGGCAGCTCTGATCGAGTCTGCGCGCACCAAGCTCTTCGCCGCACGAGAGAAGCGTATCCGCCCTGGTCTGGATGACAAGGTGCTGACGGCGTGGAATGCCCTGATGATTGAAGGACTGGCCCATGCGGCACGCATTCTCGACCGGCCGGACTGGCTGTCCATGGCCCGCAATGCACTCGACTATCTGCGACAAATTCACTGGCGCGATGGCAGGCTGTTGGCCACATCGCGTGACGGCCGCGCACAATTGCCGGCCTACCTCGACGATTACGCCTATCTCCTCGCCGCGCTCCTTGAGTTGCTGCAAGCCGAGTTTCGTCCCGGGGATCTCGTTTTTGCCCAACAGCTGGCCGATGCCCTGCTCGAGCATTTTGAGGACCGTACCGTGGGGGGATTCTTCTTCACCGCCCACGATCACGAGGCCCTGATCCACCGCCCCAAGACCGGTCATGATGGCGCGACGCCCTCGGGCAACGGCATTGCCGCAGTCGCACTACAACGCCTCGGCCATTTACTGGGCGAAACACGCTACCTCGAAGCGGCACGACGTACATTTGATGCTTTCTGGCCTCAGATCATGCGGCAGGCAGGCGGCTGTGCAAGCCTAATCATGGCACTCGAAGAAACGCTAACGCCACCGGCCATCGTCATCCTGCGCGGACCGGCGAGTGAATTGGCGGAGTGGCAGCAACGCATGGCCCGCTATCGAACCACCATCACGCTGACACTGCCCAATCGCATGATCGGCCTGCCCCCATCCCTGGCAAAACCCGAAACACCCCATGTCAACGCCTGGGTCTGTCAGGGCGTTAGTTGCCTTGCGCCACTGGCGATCCTGGCCGAGCTTGAGAGTGTTGTGCAAGCAAGCTGATTTCCGCTAGACTGACGTTTATAGCTTCATCCAATCACATCAACCCCCGCGAGGAAGAACATGAAACTGATCAAACTGGTTACTTCGGCCTTTATCGCCGCCGGCTTGCTGGCTGCCGCCCCTGCCATGGCCAACCTGGACCTGGCCAAGAAGAGCAACTGCATGTCCTGCCATACGGTCGACAAGAAGCTGGTCGGCCCCTCCTATCAGGATGTTGCCAAGAAGTATGCCGGCAACAAGGATGCACTCAAAACCCTGTCCGCCAAGGTCAAGGCCGGTGGCAAGGGCGTCTGGGGCGAGATTCCGATGCCGCCGAACGCTTCTGTCAAGGATGCCGACATCGAAGCTCTGGTCAAGTGGATTCTCGCCGGCGCCAAATAACAAACTTCAGCATGCAATACAAACCCGGCTCAGGCCGGGTTTTTGTTGCGATAGAAACCAACCCAACCCCAACCGCTCAGGAGACACCCCATGAAAATGCCCGTCAAAGCACTCTCCCTGTCTGTCGCTGCCGCCGTCCTGATGATGGCTTGCGGCAAAGAAGTCCCCCCGCCACCCCCGCCGCCACAGGTACAAACCCCGCCGCCGCCGCCGCAACCCGTCACCGTCAAGATCGGCCATGTCGGCCCGCTCACCGGTGGCATCGCGCATCTGGGCAAGGACAACGAAAACGGTGCGCGCCTCGCGCTCGACGAAGCCAACGCTGCCAACATCAAGCTCGGCGGCGCACCAGTCAAGTTCGAACTGGTTGCTGAAGATGACCAGTCCGACCCGAAGGTCGGCAATACCGTGGCGCAAAAGCTGGTCGACGCCAAAGTCGCCGGCGTGGTCGGTCACCTGAATTCCGGTACCACCATCCCTGCCTCTGCGATCTACAACGGCGCCGGCCTGCCGATGATCTCCGGCTCGGCCACCAACCCGGCACTCACCGAACAGGGCTTCAAGGGTGTGTTCCGCGTGGTCGGTCGCGATGACCAGCAGGGTCCCGCCGTCGCCAATTACCTGGTTGCCTCCGCCAAGCCGAAGACCGCTGCCGTCATCGACGATGCCACCGCCTACGGTGAAGGCCTTGCCAATGAGGTTGAAAAAGCCCTCAAGGCGGCCGGCGTCAAGGTGCTACCGCGCGAGAAGGGTACCGACAAGACCGCCGACTGGAAGGCGGTGCTGACCAAGATCAAGGGCAAGAAACCCGACGTCGTGTTCTACGGCGGTATGGACGCCACCGGCGGCCCGCTGCTGAAGCAGGCGCGAGAACTCAAGATCGCCTCGGTGTTTGCCTTTGGCGATGGCGCCTGTACCGACAAGATGGCCGAACTGGCAGGTGTAGCCGCCGAAGGTCTGGTTTGTTCGCAGGCCGGCATCCCCGTGCAGGCGGCAGGCAAGAAGTTCCTCGAAGGTTACAAGACCAAGTTCAACATGGAACCGATCCTCTACTCGCCCTTCACCTACGACAGCACCAAGCTGCTGATCGCGGCGATGCAGAAGGCCGACTCCGCCGATCCGGCCAAGTATCTGCCGGCGCTGCAGAGCATCGACTACAACGGTGCCAGCGGCAACATCCAGTTCGACGAAAAGGGTGATCGCAAGCATGCCGAAATGACGATCTTCACCTTGAAGGGCGGCAAGATCGCTCCGCTGGCTATCATCAAGAGCGGC